>JAYUJX010000281.1:0-5721 GCA_043764955.1 Polaromonas sp. | reverse complement strand
GGCTGCCCATTTGGTGCATCACAATGACTGCGCCTTTACTAAGCTTCTCGAATGATATTTCTCTCAACCGATCATCTAAGTTGTGCAGCATGATTTCGTCGAAGCATTCACCAGTGCTACAAAATTCTGGAATATTGAGTTTATTGGTCGCTGCTCGGTAAACACGATCACAAATGCCCTTGCAGCCTGATTGATTTTCTAACCAAATCACAGCCAATCCTGCTTTGTCCAAGACATCAATCAAATTCTCATAGTCTGCGGTTTTATTTTCGAAGGCTGACTTACCCAAGTGCGAAAACATGCAGGGAAGCGAGGTTGCCGTGCTTGTGCCGCAAGACCAGGCGTTGGTTTGCGTGGTCAGCTCACCACTTTGGTCAGCATTTTCTTTTAGTTTTTTCATCATGGGAGTCGTATCACGTTCATAGCCGTTGATTCCGAAATTCCCACTTCTGGCAGTTTCACCAAGAACCAACACCAAAATTGGTATTTTCGGTTGGCTGGTATACATCTTGCCCAGTCTTACATCAGCTGAAATAGTTTGCAAAGTTCCCGTTGGATTTTGCAAAGGCTCTAACGCCAGTTGCGCCAAACCATAAAAAGAATTCAAAGGGTTGATCAAGTAACGCAGCTGAATATGGTTGCGCATGCTCGATGCAAAATCTTGGTAAATTGGAAACACAGCGACAGCCGCAACAACACAACTGACAAGAAAGAGTTGAGTATTGCCTATGAGTGTTTTTAAAACCGTCAATTGCTTGACCTGTCGTTTCCAAAGCACAGCGATGGGTAGCACCGCCAAAAACAAAACTGCTACGACCAACTTCCAGCTAAACAGGTCTAAAGATTCTTTCAGGTCTGTTTGCAAAACATTTACCATCATAGAACTGTCAATGACTACCCGGTAGCTCAGCATGAAATACGCGCCAAAGGCGGCGCTGGTTAAAAACAGCGCAATCACTGGTTTTAATGCCCAGCGCCAACACAGCACACTCATCAGCATGCACAGCAAAGCTGCAATCAATGCAGCAAAGGCGATGCCGAACCACACAGCACGCCAGTCGTTCATTTCTGGCAGCCGCGCTAATTCTTGCCAAAGCGCAAGGTTGCCTATGCTGGCCAACCAAATGCTGGCTAAAACCATGAGCCAGATGGGGTGAATCGCCCGTTCTTGCCTGTTTATGGATGACGGTTTTTTAGCGTCAAATAGTTTCAAAAACATGTATTGCTGATGTAAATTTCTTGAAATATTGCTATATTTTTGATAGCTCTATAGGCAATAAATACGCCGGCTATACTGGAATTTATACCTTAAAAAAGCCTTTTAATTTGTCAGCCCAGCTGTCACTGGTAGGTGAGTGCTTGGCGCCGCCTTTTTTAAGCGATTCGTCAAACTCTTTCAACAGCTTACGCTGATGCTCAGTCAGTTTAACCGGTGTTTCCACGCTGATGTGGCAATACAAATCGCCCGGATAGCTGCTGCGCACACCCTTGATGCCTTTGCCGCGCAGGCGGAATTGCTTACCGGCTTGCGTGCCATCGGGGATGTCAATCGCGGCTTTACCGGCCAAGGTTGGCACGTCGATTTCTCCGCCCAATGCCGCCGTAGTGAAGCTGATGGGTACGGAACAATGCAAGTCGTCGCCATCGCGTTCAAAAATATCGTGCTTTTTCAGGCGGATCTCAATGTACAAATCGCCCGGTGGGCCGCCGTTGGTGCCCGGTTCGCCGTTGCCGGTGGAGCGGATGCGCATGTTGTCGTCAATACCCGCCGGGATTTTGACTTCCAGTGTTTTGTTGGTTTTGGTTTTACCCACGCCCATGCAGGCCGAGCACGGCTCGGGGATGAGCTTGCCGGTGCCTTTACAGGTTGGACAGGTTTGCTGCACGCTGAAAAAGCCCTGGCGCATTTGCACCTGGCCGTGGCCGTGACAGGTTGTGCAGCTCACCACTTTGGTGCCTGGTTTGGCACCGCTGCCATGGCAGGTGGTGCAATCGTCCCAGCTCGGAATGCGGATTTGAGCGTCTTTGCCCAGTGCCGCTTCTTCCAGCGTCACTTCCATGGCGTAGCTTAAATCGCCGCCGCGGTAGACTTGTCTGCCGCCTTGGCCCCCTCGTCCGCCACCGCCTTGCTGGCGACCACCAAACACATCGCCAAAAATATCTCCAAACGCTTCTGCAAAGCCACCGAAACCTTCGCCACCACCCGCGCCACCGCGCATATTGGGGTCGACGCCTGCAAAACCGTGCTGGTCATATGCTGCGCGCTTTTGGCCGTCAGACAGCATTTCGTAGGCTTCTTTGGCTTCTTTGAATTTCTCTTCCGCCACTTTGGCTGAATCGCCTTGGTTGCGGTCAGGGTGATGCTTCATCGCCAGCTTGCGATAAGATTTTTTGATCTCTTCCTCGGAAGCGTTTTTAGGGACGCCTAGCGTTTCGTAATAGTCGCGTTTTGACATGATGGGTCTTATTTTTCTTCAACAATTTCAGTGATTCAGTTAGCGCAAACGCCGCGATGAGGATCGGAGTCGATCTTCATACGCGGCGCACAGAGCTTGACATAGAGCCTATAAAGCTCGTCCAGTGGTTTTACTTAACCTTTGGCGGTTTCTTTAGGATCTTTCACTTCCTTGACTTCCGCATCGACCACATTGTCGTCTGCTGCTGGTTTTGCACCAGCTTGCTCAGCCCCTGCTCCACCCGCAGCGCCACCCGCTGCATTCGCAGCTTCCTGCGCTTGCATATCGGCGTACATTTTTTCGCCTAGCTTCTGGCTGACTTCCATCAAGCTGGTGTTCTTGGCTTCAATCGCAGCGGTGTCGTCAGATTTAACGGCTTCTTCCAATTCTTTGATCGCCGCTTCGATTTTTTCTTTTTCGCCTGCTTCCAGCTTGTCGCCGTATTCACCGAGTGATTTTTTCACGCTGTGCACTGTGGCTTCGCCTTGGTTGCGCGCTTGCACCAGAGCAAGTTTTTTCTTGTCGTCTTCAGCGTTCAACTCAGCGTCTTTGACCATTTGCTGAATTTCGGCTTCCGTCAAACCAGAGTTGGCCTTGATGGTGATTTTGTTTTCTTTGCCGGTGCCTTTGTCTTTGGCGCCCACGTGCAAAATGCCGTTGGCGTCGATGTCAAACGACACTTCAATCTGCGGTGTGCCACGTGCTGAAGGCGGGATGCCTTCCAGGTTGAACTCGCCCAGGCCTTTGTTGCCGGCGGCAATCTCGCGCTCACCCTGGAAAACCTTGATGGTCACCGCAGGCTGGTTGTCTTCAGCGGTCGAGAAGGTTTGTGCAAACTTGGTCGGGATGGTCGTGTTTTTCTTGATCATCTTGGTCATCACGCCGCCCATGGTCTCGATGCCCAATGACAAGGGTGTCACGTCCAACAGCAACACGTCTTTGCGGTCACCCGACAAGACCTGTCCTTGAATTGCTGCGCCCACAGCCACGGCTTCGTCAGGGTTCACGTCTTTGCGTGGCTCTTTGCCGAAAAATTCTTTGACCTTCTCCTGCACTTTAGGCATGCGCGTCATACCACCGACCAAAATCACGTCATGGATGTCAGACACGCTGATGCCCGAGTCTTTGATGGCCGTGCGGCACGGCGCAATGGTGCGCTCGATCAGCTCTTCCACCAATTGCTCCAGCTTGGCGCGGGTCATCTTGATGTTCAGGTGTTTCGGGCCTGTGGCATCTGCCGTGATGTAGGGCAGGTTGATGTCGGTTTGTGCGCTGCTGGACAGCTCGATTTTGGCTTTTTCAGCGGCTTCTTTCAGGCGCTGCAAGGCCAACACGTCTTTGGACAAATCAACGCCTTGCTCTTTCTTGAACTCAGCAATGATGAACTCGATGATGCGTTGGTCAAAATCTTCGCCACCCAAGAAGGTGTCGCCGTTGGTGGACAAGACTTCAAATTGCTTCTCGCCATCAACGTCGGCAATTTCGATGATGGACACGTCAAACGTACCGCCACCCAAGTCATACACCGCAATCTTGCGGTCGCCTTTTTCCATTTTGTCCATGCCAAACGCCAGCGCCGCAGCGGTGGGTTCGTTGATGATGCGTTTGACATCCAAACCCGCAATACGGCCTGCGTCCTTGGTGGCTTGGCGCTGTGCGTCGTTGAAGTAGGCTGGCACAGTAATAACGGCTTCAGTGACCGCTTCACCGAGGTAATCTTCGGCAGTTTTCTTCATCTTGCGTAAAATATCAGCGCTGACTTGTTGGGCAGAAATGGCCTTGCCTTGGGCTTCTACCCACGCGTCGCCATTGTCGGCCGCCACGATTTTGTAAGGCATCAAAGCGATGTCTTTTTGTACTTCTTTTTCAGTGAACTTGCGGCCAATCAGGCGCTTCACCGCGTACAAGGTGTTCTTAGGGTTAGTAACAGCTTGGCGTTTGGCGGATGCGCCCACCAGCACTTCGCCGTCGGCTTGGTAAGCGACGATAGACGGCGTTGTGCGTGCGCCTTCAGAGTTTTCGATCACTTTGGGCACATTGCCTTCAATGACTGACACGCAGCTATTGGTGGTTCCTAAGTCAATACCGATGATTCTTCCCATTTTTAACTCCTAGATTTTATGTTTTGTTTGTATCCAGCAGCGCGTTGGACGAGCTACTTGGCTATGTTTGATAAGTTGTGGATAACGTGAAGGAATTCAAGTACTTTTTTTGTGGGTATTCAAAAATAAAGTAAAAAATTCAGCGCGACGCAACCTGAGATGAGTTTATTTTGGCGCTGAAACCGTCACCAAAGCGGGGCGCAGCACGCGGTCGGAGATCAAATAGCCCTTTTGCAAGACCATGACGACGCAGTTTGCCTCTAAATCTGAGGGCGCAACGCTGATGGCTTGGTGCTGATGTGGGTCAAATTTCGCACCCGCTTCGGGGTTGATACTGACAACTTTGTTGCGTTCCAACGCACTGGTCAGTTGGCGCAAGGTTGCCGCCATGCCTTCGCGCATGGCTTTTAAGCTCTCACCTTCGTGGACTTGTTCGATGGTTGCGTCTTTGATGGCTAAACCGGCTTCCAAACTGTCAGTCACAGGTAACAAGCTCTCGGCAAATGCTTCAACAGCGAATTTGCGAGCCTTGCTGACGTCTTCATCAGCGCGGCGTCTGGCGTTTTGCACCTCGGCTTGGCCGCGCATGTATTGGTCTTGTAAGTCGGCGACTTTGGCTTTCAAAGTAGCTAGTTCGGCTTGGGCAATCGCCAATTCGCTGATAGTTTCTACTTCGTTAGCGGCTAAAGCAGCCTCGCGCTCTTCCGGTGATGCGTCTAACGGCACGCCATCAGCACCCATCTGAGCTTGGTTTAAGGGCGCAGAAGCTTTGCTAAGGTTTTGATTTTGTTCGGGTTTTTTATTGTCAGACATGCTAAAAATACGGTTGGTTTGCTAGAAGTTCAGCAGGTGAGGGCGACTGCGTGTTTTTCAAGTCAGCGCCGTAAATGCTATAAATATAATAGCAGTTTAGGCTTATAGTACGCCGGCTAGAGTCATATTCGACCTATTATTTAACCAATTAGTTGGTAAATATCAGGTCAAATGAAAAAATCAGCTAAAAATCAATGTGCGTCCAACAGCTCAACTTCAAACTTCAGTGTTGCGTTCGGTGGAATCACGCCGCCAGCGCCGCGAGCACCGTATCCGAGAGCTGATGGGATGATCAGTGTGCGTGAGCCGCCAATTTTCATGCCTTCAAAGCCTTGGTCCCAGCCTGCGAT
>JAYUJX010000280.1:0-1609 GCA_043764955.1 Polaromonas sp. | reverse complement strand
TACCACCTGTAAAAGACTATAACGCCGATCAAATCAAAGGAATTCGACTGCGCTTTAAAGCCAGTCAAGCTGTGTTTGCCGCATATTTGAACACCAGTCCGTCTACTATCCAGCAGTGGGAACGTGGGCTGAAACATCCGAACGGTATGGCTTTAAAGCTGCTGAGTTTGGTTGATAGCAAGGGTTTGCAAGCTCTCGCTTAGTTGTTTAACGTGCGTGTGGCGTGAGTTCTAAGTCGCCGGCTAAGATTTGAGTGGTGATAATGCAAAATAGAACTAAGTGCAGGGAATAGCTATATTTTATAGCTGAAACTTCCTATAGCCGGCGTATTTGTTGCATAAAGTGCTACCAAATAAATAGCAAAATGCACAACTGGACTTTCGATATTTACTATCAATAAAATAGCAGCTTAGGCAATGAATACACCGCCTATCGGTTAGATAGTTCCAAAAATATAGAGAATTGCATAATTTTGGCGCTATTTATCGCTAAAAAGCGAAAATTAAGGCGTCAGCCAATCCCATGTGTCTGCACGCAGCCGCGCACGGCGATGTCCGCTGCGGGCTAGTTCTAGCCAGTCGATTTCTTTTACTTGGGCTTCTATGATCGCCAGGTGGTGTTGGCTGATTGGGTTTGACGGGTTCGTTGTGTTCGTTGGTAAATTTTCGTCTTTTGTTCCGTCTTTGCTTGAGGGAGCAGCCGACAAAGTACTTCCAGGCGCGACTGGGGACAGGTAGTCACCCGCAGCCGCAGTCTGACGAACTCGCTCCCACGCGGCATCGACCAGTGGGCCAGCCACATGAACTTTCGCAGTGACACGCACGCGCAGCTGCCAGCTCAGGCGCTTGCTCCAGAAGACGAGCAGCGCGTCGGGACGGTTGGCAAGTTCAGAGACCTTATCGCTTCGGCTATCGGTGTAAATGCAAAGGCGAGCCAAATCTGCATCGACCTCGCGCAGAACCACCATGCGTGCATTGGGCGTGCCACCCGCTTGCGTCGTCGCAAGCGTCAGCGTTCGCCACTCGTGATGGCGGTCTTGCACGGCGCGCGCCAGCTCTTGCCAGATGCGTTTGCGGATTTCTGACGGTGTTTGCAGCGATTCAAAAGGGTTTTCCATACGTTATTTGTCCAATTTGGTGGTTTTCAAATAGGGCATGGCTAGTTGATGAACATTCACGCGCGCTTTTAGCCGCGCCGCCAGCAGGTACAGACCGCCCAGTTTGCGGTGCAAAAACAGCGTGTCGATGGGTGGAATGTGCCAAAAATCCTTATCTAAACCCAAAGCCATACCTGCTTCACGTAGGCGCGCCGCCATGTCGTTATCGGCAAAATCAAAAGGTTGAGCTGTTTGGGTTGTAGTCAGCGGTTCCAGAGCCATCTCGAACATGTCCAGCACGGCGTTTTGGTGCCGAAGCTGCGTGGCGGCATCAAAATAACCAATAGCAACAGCGGCCTCGGTCATAGCGGCGCGATCATCAGCAATCGCCGCTAACATCAGTTGCTTGTAAGCCTGCCTAAAAGCTGGCGCAAAACGACGGGTAGCACCAAAATCCAATAGGATGATCTGTTGGGTTTGCTCGTCATAACGGTAGTTGGCAAAGTTAGGGTC
>JAYUJX010000279.1:0-1613 GCA_043764955.1 Polaromonas sp. | reverse complement strand
GGGGGTTACTTCACCGATTGTTTCAACCACGTGATGAACCAACTCAACAAGTTCTTCCAATCAAGGGACGAAGCGGTATCGAAGTTTCTTGGGCAAAGCATCAAGATGAGGTGAGAGAAGCACAGCGCCTTCGGTTTGATGTATTTGCGACTGAGATGGGAGCAAGTTTAAAAACTCCTATTCCAGGACATGACATAGACAGTTTCGACAACTTTTGCGAGCATTTACTTGTACGCGATGTTGAGACAAAACGCGTTGTTGGCACTTACCGCGCCTTAACCCCAGTACAAGCAAAACGCATAGGACGTACCTACTCAGACATGGAGTTTGATTTGACCCGGCTGCGTGCGCTGCGCCCGCACATGGTGGAGTTGGGACGTAGTTGTGTGCATATTGACTACAGACAGGGGGCTGTCATCATGGCGCTTTGGGGCGCATTGGCTGAGTTTATGGAGCGCAATCAGTTGCACACGATGATTGGCTGCGCAAGTATTCCCATGCTACACAACGGCATTGTCAGTGGTGATGCCGCAGCGAGTATTTGGCGGCAGGTCAAAGAAAAGTATTTGGCACCGTTTGAGCATCAAGTGACACCGCGTTTGTCGCTTCCAGTGGACGAGCTGGACGATAGTTTAGACATTGCGCCACCAGCATTGATCAAAGGCTATTTGCGCCTAGGTGCAAAAGTACTGGGTGCGCCCGCATGGGATCCAGATTTCAATACGGCAGATTTGCCAATGATGATGCGAATTTCAGACATGCCAGATCGTTACCGTAAGCATTTCTTAGGTGCTTAATGCGTTCTTTTTTTGAATCCGAACAAGCGTGGATTCAAGGCCTTTTAGCCAATGCTGCATACCCCGAGTTTGAGGGGCACAAAGACGCAAAATTCCGTGCAGTTTTCATATCGGATATTCATTTGGGAACGCAGGGTTGCCAAGCTGCGCCATTGCTAGATTTTCTAAAAGCGCACCCTAGTGACTACCTTTATTTGGTTGGCGATATTATTGATGGATGGCAGTTGCGGCGCAAATGGTTTTGGCCGCAGTCGCACAACGATGTGGTGCAAAAATTGCTGAGAAGTGCGCGCAAAGGTACCAGAGTAATATTTGTACCTGGTAACCATGATGAATTTGCGCGTGGGTTTATTGGTCATCATTTTGGCGGCGTTGAAGTCGTGCAAGATGCTGTCCATGTCACAGCCAATGGCGTCAAGCTATGGGTAATTCATGGTGACTATTTTGATGGCGTTATCCAATGTGCCAAGTGGCTTGCTTATGTGGGTGACAACTTGTATGAATTCACGCTCAAGCTCAATCGGCATTTAAACCGACTACGTGGACATTTTGGATTGCCGTATTGGTCGTTGTCTGCCTATCTCAAGCAAAAAGTAAAAACAGCATTGAATTATGTGACTGATTTTGAGGTGGCGGTAGCACGTGAAGCGCGTCTACTTGGGCACGATGGTGTGGTGTGTGGACACATACACAGAGCTGAAATGCGCACCATCGATGGCATACTGTATTGCAATGATGGCGATTGGGTTGAGAGCCAAACAGCCTTGGTGGAGCATTTAGACGGTCGCTTAGAGCTCATCCATTGGGCCGTGCAAA
>JAYUJX010000278.1:0-1613 GCA_043764955.1 Polaromonas sp. | reverse complement strand
TGGTGGGGAACGCACCCGGTTTGCGCCGTAGCGCGTCGTGCTTCATGTCGTCCAACATGACCTTGTACCGACGGATGTCGAGTTTCCCTAGGAAGTCCAATGCTCGCTTTGACTCCGACACTGCGGCGATCCCCACGGCTGCATTCGCTGTTACCTGTTCATCAAATCTGTTCTTGAAGGTGACGATATGTTCCCTCTCACCTTGCCTCATTGACCCGTACTTACTCTCCTGTTCGTGTTGGTTGTACTCTTGCAGTGACTCGTCTCCACCGTACATGTGCGTGAGGTGGGTTCTCCTGATGAGTGTCCACAGCAGAACACAATCCAGCGTGTCATACGCGGTCTTGAACTCTTCCTCCTCCCTCACCCTACTCTGTGATAGTAGCGACATACGCTTCCACATCATGGGGTACATTGTACGTTCATTCTCACGTTGCGTTTTGACATCTCTCTTCCTCTGAATATAATCGTCCTCCTTAAACTTCGCTCTCGAACGTTCCGACGCTTTTCGTCTTCTCTCGTTTCTCGCGAGTCTGGCGGCGACACGAGCAGGTTTCGCAGCAGCGTACGCTACGGCCTCTGGGTCAGGTGCTGGCTGTGGTTGATCGTCGGCCCCGTCGTCGTCGTCTTCATCCGAGCTGGAGCTCTCCGACGACGAATCTGCAGGGCAATCCCTGTATGAAATTCTCGGGAGCTCATATCTCACATTGGTGGAGAAGAACATGCCCACTATCCCGTATAGCTCGGTTACTACCGTCTGCATGTGTTCTCTCCATCTTATGATGTTGTTGTGTTTGCCGTATTGAAGCGTACACTCCTCTGTACTTTTGAAAGCTTCTGCGGCGCGTTTGGGAGGCATCGGAATGCCTGTGGCAGTCAATTATGTTGACGGATCTTCGGTTCGGCCCACACGTACGCCTCTCGCTGTACTGTGGTTGAAGGTCACTCGGTCAGGACTCGTGAAATAAGCTCTTGTATGGCAGTAAACACTTGTTAATTGACTGTGCTTCATCGCTGCTGAAGTCCCCGAGTCCCTTTCAACGCAACAACAAAAGTAGTCATTCCTACACTAAACTTGAAGCACAGAGATGATGCACGGGTCCATCCATCGTCGTCACGCATGTACGCACACACACACACACACACACACACACACACAAACACAAACACACACACACATGCGCAATATCTCCAGACACATCGGTACACCTCCTCTTTTAATATGGCGCACACCATTACACTCACGCAGTTCATACACACATACTCTCTCTCGATCTCACGCACACATACACTCTCTCTCACTCCCTCTCTAACTCCCTCTCACACGCACACACACACTCCCCCTCTCTCACACTCACACACACAGGAGATCGATCACAAGATCAGTCGTTCCCTCACGATTCCTTTCCTGAAAGACGTGGGTACCGTCCAGCTTGGGAGGTCAGGAGCATTCATAGAGGTGATAAACAGTGCGTTGATTGCACTACTACGTGATACATCCCAATAGATGTGATGTGGCTAGCAAGAGAAGAGAGGAGATGAGAAGTGAAGAGAAGAGAAGTGAAGTGATGAGAGAAGAGACGAGAAGTGAAGTGATGAGAGAAGAGACGAGA
>JAYUJX010000277.1:0-1615 GCA_043764955.1 Polaromonas sp. | reverse complement strand
TCCACGTGCAGATCCCGGTTCGACGGGATGATAAAAACGTGGTTCGGTTCGATCGACAAATCGTCGGTGATCAGCGTGACCGGCATGCTGGTGAACCTAGGCAGCACGGTGTGCAACTGCGTCGGTAGCGTGGTGATGTGGTTGACGATAACAATCGCCACGCCCATGTCGGCCGGTAAATTTTGCAACAGCCGAATGTAAGCATCCAGCCCGCCCGCAGACCCGCCCACACAGACGATGGGGAAATTCTTAGTGGAAGTAGCAGGCGCTTTTTTGGCAGTCATGCCTTGATGGTAGTCTTTTGGCGCTGAATAGGTGGGAAAGTTGCGTGTCGCATGCCGGCTTACCCCGTTTGAGCGTCTTCTCCTACAGCCACTGTGCAGCATCAATTTCAAAATGAATTTTCCCGATTTTGGGTAATTTCAAGGAATCAACATGCTTAGCCAAAAAGAAACCGATTGCATCCGCACCTGCCACGAGTGCGCCACAGCTTGCCTGCAATGCGCCGCCGCTTGCCTAAATGAGAATGACCCAAAACCGATGGCTGCTTGTATAGCCGCTGATATGGCATGTGCTGATATCTGCCAATTGGCTGCAGCATCTATCGCACGTGGCGATGCGCACGCTAATGATATATGCGCCCTTTGCGCGAAGATTTGCCAAACTTGCGCAACAGAATGCGGCAAACACGACATGGAACACTGCAAAGCATGCGCTGCTGCCTGCAAACGCTGTGCCGATGCTTGCACCACGATGGCGGTTAAATAAAACCTTGTAAACTCACTCAGTTAAGGTTGAAAGTATTTCCACTAAAAAATCGCCTCTAGACAGCGTATTTATTGCCTAAGCAGCTATTGAATATATAGCAAATTTAAATTCCTCGCCGCTACAGGAGCCATTTGCACGTGCATAGGCATCGTTACATAGCGCTGCTGCGCTTGCCAGACGTCATAAGCGCTCTGCTCCGCCAACCACAGCCGCGCCTCGCCGCCGCGCTCTACCCCTAGCCATGCCTCAATCCTCAAAGCCATGTCTGGCGAAATGGCGGCTCTTGCATTCAAAACACGCGACAGCGCCACGCGAGACACATCCAGCTGCGCGGCAGCTTGTGTCACCCCTTCAAATGAAGGGGAATTTTGATCACAGACGGTCGAGTGAAGCTTCCACCAGCCGAGGTAAAAACGATACGATCAACCGTTTGCATGGATGTTTCAATTGATATATGATGTATATATCATATAATTTAAGGCAACTATGCGCACATTAGTCGATATTCCAGACGATCAAATTGATGATTTAGCCGTGATTTGCGAAGCAAAAAAGGTGTCTCGTGCTGAGGTTATTCGGCAGGCGATTTCGTTTTATATCGGCACGAACAAGCTTGCACCTGCTGATGCATTCGGCTTGTGGAAAGCCAAACAACCCGATATCGACGGCTTAACCTTCCAAGAACAGACGCGTGCAGAATGGTGAAAGCGCTGTTTGATACAAACATCTTGATTGATTACTTGAACGGCATCCAAGCCGCCAAAACCGAACTTGACCGCTACACCGGCAAAGACGACAAAGCCATCAGCGTCATCACGTGGATGGAAGTTTTGGTAGGCACCACGCC
>JAYUJX010000276.1:0-5772 GCA_043764955.1 Polaromonas sp. | reverse complement strand
GCTTGCTACTCGACAACGCCGCGTGGGACAGGGTAGGGGACTTGCTCAACGACAGCGACTTTTACCGCTACGAGCACCGTTTGATCTACAGCGCGATGACCACGCTCATCAACGCCTCCAAACCCGCAGACGTCATTACCGTTTACGAGCAACTGCAAAATTTAGGTAAATCCGAGGAAGTTGGTGGCTTGAGCTATCTCAACTCATTGGCGCAATACGTGCCCAGCGCCAGCAATATCCGCCGCTATGCCGAAATCGTGCGCGAGCGCGCTATTTTGCGCAAGCTGGTCAGCGTCAGCGACGAAATAGCCACCAACGCTTTCAACACCCAAGGCCGCCCCGTGGCGACGATTGTGGATGAAGCTGAGCAAAAAATCTTCAACATCGGTGAAGAAGGCTCGCGCATGAAGCAAGGCTTCCAAAGCATGGACACCTTGGTGGTCGATTTGCTAGACCGTGTGCAGGAAATGGCCGACAACCCGAACGACATCACTGGCGTACCCACAGGTTTTTACGACCTGGACCGCATGACCTCAGGTTTTCAAGCGGGCGATCTAGTCGTGCTGGCAGCCCGTCCGTCCATGGGTAAAACCGCTTTGGCGATTAACATTGCTGAGCACGTCGCCCTGCATGAAGGCTTGCCCGTCGCTGTGTTCTCGATGGAGATGGGTGCGGCGCAATTGGCGGTTCGTGTGGTCGGCTCGATTGGCAGGATTGACCAAACCCACTTGCGCACCGGCAAATTGAGCGACGAAGAGTGGCCGCGTTTGACCGAAGCCATTGAGAAGCTGCGCACTGTCTCCCTGCACATCGACGAAAGCGCCGGTTTGAATTCCAGCGAGCTACGCGCCAACTCCCGCCGTTTGGCCCGTAAATGCGGCAAATTGGGCTTGATCGTCGTCGATTACTTGCAGTTGATGAGCGGTTCAGGTGGCGGTGGCAACGGCGAAAACCGCGCCACCGAGCTGGGCGAAATCTCCCGAGGCTTGAAAATGCTCGCCAAAGAGCTGCAATGTCCCGTGATCGCGCTCTCGCAGCTCAACCGAAGCGTAGAGACCCGCACCGACAAACGCCCCATGATGAGCGATTTGCGCGAATCCGGTGCGATTGAGCAAGACGCCGACATCATCATGTTCATCTACCGCGATGACTACTACACCAAAGAACTCTCCAAAGAGCCAGGCGTCGCCGAAGTCATCATCGCCAAACAACGTAACGGCCCAACCGGCACAGTGAAACTCGCCTTCTTGAAACCGATTACCAAGTTTGAGAGCTTGGCGAGTGGGGGCGGGGATTATTAATCCGAGCTTGCACATTAGCCCAAATACTGTCATTCCCGCGAAGGCGGGAATCAATCAAGCCTACCGCGTTGACTTTCAAGCCGTGAATTCCCGCCTACGCGGGCATGACTAGATTGCTTATTTTTAGAGAAAATTCACTTCTAGCCAGCGTATTTATTGTCTAAGTAGCTATTGAATTGATAGTAAATTAAAGCACTTCACTCGCAAAATCCGCCAACCGTGAGCGTTCACCACGCGCCAGCGTGATATGCCCACCATGCGGCCAGCCTTTGAATTTGTCCACGGCGTAGGTCATGCCGGAGGAGCCTTCAGTCAAATACGGGGTGTCGATTTGGGCTAAATTGCCCATGCAGACGATTTTGGTACCCGGACCTGCGCGGGTGATGAGGGTTTTCATCTGCTTGGGGGTCAAGTTTTGGGCTTCGTCGATGATGACGTATTTGCTCAAAAACGTACGGCCGCGCATGAAATTCATGCTTTTTACTTTGATGCGGCTGCGAATCAGCTCGTTCGTCGCCGCACGACCCCATTCGCCTGCTGTCGTTTCAGTTTTGGCGAGAACTTCCAAGTTGTCGTCCATCGCGCCCATCCACGGGCCCATTTTTTCTTCTTCTGTGCCGGGTAAAAAGCCGATGTCTTCACCCACGCTGACCGTCGCTCGGGTCATGATGATTTCGGTGTAGCGTCTGTCGTCCAGCACTTGGGTCAAACCACAAGCCAGTGCCATCAAGGTTTTACCTGTGCCAGCTGTGCCGGCGAGGGTGACGAAATCGACTTCTGGGTCCATCAACAGATTCATGGCAAAGTTTTGCTCGCGGTTGCGCGCTGCGACTCCCCAAACCACGTTTTTCAGGTGCTTATAGTCTTTCAGCGTTTTCAAAACCACGGTTTGGTCGCGCACTTCTACAACGCGGGCGTACAAACTGGGCTCTCCCGCCGCTTCAAAATAGACAAACTGATTGACCAGCATTTCTTGCACCAGTGGGCCTGACAAGCGGTAAAACGTGGCATGTCCTTCTTGCCAGCTTTCGACCTTTTTAGCCTGTTTTGTCCAAAAATCTGCAGGCAGTGCCAAAGCACCAGAATAGAGTAAATCGCCATCTTCCAGCGTTTTGTCGTTTTGATAGTCCTCTGCTGACAATCCCAAAGCCCGAGCTTTGACGCGCATGTTGATGTCTTTTGACACCAGCACAACCTCTTTGTCAGCGTCTTTACCGGCGTTAAGCCTGCGCAAAGCCTCAACAACGCCCAAAATCTGGTTGTCCGCCTTGCCCTGCGGCAGGCTAGACGGCAAACTGTAGTCCAACACTTGGGTTTGGAAGAACAAGCGGCCTTTGGCTTCGCGGTGTCCTGTGGTGTCCAATTGCAGTCCCAGCGCCATGTCTGCACCCTTGGCTGCAGCTAAAGCATCCAACGAACGGCTGGTTTGGCGCGCATTGCGGTTGACCTCAGTCATGCCTTTTTTGTGGCCATCCAGTTCTTCTAGCACGATCATCGGCAGGTAAATGTCGTGTTCTTCAAAGCGGAACAGGCACATCGGGTCGTGCATCAGCACGTTGGTGTCTAGAACGAAGAGTTTGGCTGGGCTGGTTGATTTGGCTCGCTTGGCTTTAGCTGCGGACGCTGCGGTGGATGCAGCCTTCGCAGGCGTGTTTGTAAACATTTTTTGATAACTTGGTAGCGAATCAGTCGTGGTGACGGTTGAATTTTTATTGCTACTTTTTTGATAGTTATCTAGGCTTATATCACGCCGGCTAGAGGGTGATTTGTGACCAGTATTTTCCGAATATTTTTCCTTCGCAACGGGCTTTTCCTGTTTGAATGGTTCTGCCTGATTTGTTACAAACTTGTTGGATGCTAAAAGGGATGCGCGCTTGGTCGGTGCTGGAGGTAATGGCATAAAGTTTTGAAAACCCTAGTTAAATAAATCAGTTAGACAAATGAAAAGTGATTGAAAAGCGAATAAAAAATCAGTTTAAAAAACAAAAAAGCCGCCTAGTTGCCAAGGCGGCTTTGTTTAATGAGAGCAACTTGTTTGTCAAATGCATACATTCATTATGCACAACCCAGATGACTATTTGACGTGTTACAAAATTTTTAAATAAAAATTTAAAACCCAGCTCAGTTGAGTCTTTAGGCTGCTAGCTTCTCTTTCTCTTTGACAGATTTGTTCAAAGCTTTAACTGCTTTGAGTACGTCGTCCACGTGGCCAGGTACTTTCAACCCGCGCCATTCTTCAACCAAAATGCCATCTGGGCCGATCAAAAAGGTGCTGCGCTCAATGCCCTTGACCTTTTTGCCGTACATGATCTTGTTTTTGACCACGCCGAACATGTGGCACATTTTTTCTTCTGTGTCCGCAATCAGTTCAAACGGGAGTTCGAGCTTCAGCTTGAAGTCATTGTGAGAAGTCATGTTGTCGCGTGACACACCGAACACGGTGGCGCCAGCTTTGACGAAGTCTTTATTTTTGTCGCGAAATTGCATCGCCTCGGTGGTACAGCCAGGGGTGTTGTCTTTCGGGTAGAAAAACAAAACTATCGTGGTGCCGAGGTGAGAGGTGTTTGTAACTTTGACACCGCTTGTAGCAATCGATTCAAATTCAGGGAGGAGTTTATTAACAACGATCGCCATATAAGTATTAAATCTCGCAGTATTTCAGAGCTAAGGCAGCAGCCCTCTATTTTAGCCTAGAAATGCTGCGACTGTAAGTAACGTTGCGATAACGTTGGCCTTGTTTGGACCTCAATTGAGCGAAGTAAGCGCTTGTTCTAGCACCAAGGCGACAACAACACGTCGACCTTCGCCCGCCAAAATGTTGTAAGTTCGGCAGGCAGCGCCCGTGTCCATGGTCTCCAAGCCGATTCGTTTGGCCATCAAAGGCTGCAACCAAGCTGCTTGGGGGAATCGAATGCGCGAACCTGAGCCGAAGATGATGAGTTCGGCATCAAAATCAGCCAATTGCGCAAAATGTGCCTCCGTCAGGTCTTCAAATCGGCTGCATTTCCAGTTGACGCGCTGTCCTTGGGAGCCAAGAATCACGCTGTGGGTGATTTTTTCTCCCTGCACACCGACCCAACCTAGCCCGTAACCCTGTATCGTTTGAACGTCAAAATTGTCTGGTTCTAATTTCATGCATACATTTTAAGCGGCTAGTTTGCTGCAGTGCACTATTTCGGGCGATATCTGTGGTCAAATTAAGGGTTAAATTAGTTCAATTCCTTACCTCAATTCACTTGCTGGAGAGATTGTGAAACCGATGCAAAAAGCGATTCTAAAATCGGCCAAATTGGCAAACGTTCTTTATGACATACGCGGTCCTATCATGGATACCGCGCGTCAAATGGAGGACGAAGGCCAGAAAATCATCAAACTCAACCTCGGCAATCTCGCCGTGTTTGGTTTTGACGCGCCTGAGGAAATCCAGCAAGACATGATTCGCAACCTGCCGAATTCAGCGGGTTACAGCGATAGCAAAGGCATTTTTGGCGCACGGAAAGCCGTGATGCACGAGACGCAAAAGCAAGGCATTACCGGCGTAACGTTGGACGACATTTACCTGGGCAATGGCGCGAGCGAACTCATCACCATGGCGACCAATGCGCTGCTTGACAACGGCGACGAGTTGCTTTTGCCCATGCCTGATTACCCGTTGTGGACGGCGGCAACCAGCCTTTCCGGCGGCAAACCGGTGCATTACCTGTGCGATGAAGAAAATGGCTGGATGCCGAATTTGGACGATATTCGCGCCAAAATCACGCCCCGCACCAAAGGCATCGTTGTCATCAACCCCAACAACCCGACAGGTGTGATGTATTCGGATGAGCTGCTCAAGCAAATCATCCTCATCGCCCGCGAGCACAGTTTGGTCATCATGGCTGATGAGGTCTATGATAAGGTGCTGTACGACGGCATCAAACACACCGCACTGGCGAGTTTGTCGACCGATTTGTTGACGCTGACCTTCAATTCACTCAGTAAAAGCTACCGTTCATGCGGTTACCGCGCGGGTTGGATGGTGGTCACTGGCGACAAAACGGTCGCCAAAGACTACATCGAAGGGCTGAACATGCTCTCCAACATGAAGCTGTGCTCAAACGTGCCCGGCCAGTGGGCAATTCAAACCGCGCTGGGCGGCTACCAAAGCATCAACGAGTTGGTGGGCGAGGGCGGACGTCTGCGCCGTCAGCGCGATTTGGCGTATGAGTTGATCACCGCGATTCCAGGTGTGAGCTGCGTCAAACCGATGGCTGCGCTGTATATGTTCCCAAAGCTCGACCCTGTGATTTACCCCATCAAAGACGACCGCCAATTTTTCTTAGAATTACTCAAAGCCACCCGCGTCATGCTGGTACAGGGTACGGGCTTCAACTGGCCAGCGCCAGACCACTTCCGCATCGTCTTTTTACCGCATGAAGACGATTTGCGCGAAGCGATTGACCGCATTGCCAAGTTCTTGGAAAGCTATAGA
>JAYUJX010000275.1:0-1619 GCA_043764955.1 Polaromonas sp. | reverse complement strand
TAGGTCTTTGTTCGGTTGAATTTATTGCTTGATTGCACTGTACTTTGCTATAGTTATAATATCTGATTAGGCAATAAATACACTGGCTAGAGGCCTATTTCATATACACTTTAAAGGTCAACTTTAAGATAATGCGCGCCTGCCAAGGGGTTGTGATAGTAAGGCGGAATTTCCTTGAACCCAAGCTCCTCGTACATGGCGCGCGCAATTTCCATATCGTCCAAGGTGTCTAGCAGATCACTGTCGTAGCCCCCCATGCGTGCTTCGTCCAAAATGGCTTCAGCCAGTTGACGACCCAAACCTAAGCCACGAAAAGCGGGGCGCACGTACAAGCGCTTCATCTCTGCGGCATTCACATAATCACTTGAATCTAGCGGCCTCAGGGCGCAGCAGCCTGCCAATGTACCATCCACGTATACCAGCAACAAAGCGCCCCGAGGTGTGGCGTAATCACCTGGTAGATGGGCAATTTCTCCCTCAAAATCTTGAAAGCACAGGTCAAACCCCAAACTCACCGCGTATTCAAGAAATATCTCTTTGGTTGCGGCAAGCTCAACTGCCAAGCTGGGCGTCGCCAGTGTTATTTTGGGTGCAATGCTCAAAAAAATATCATCCACCCAAGCCTACCAGTGCGTAAACCGCGACAGCACACATTACAAAAATCGCCAAAGCGGCGCTGCGTGAACGAGCGGAGTCGCGAGATGGCAACACATCTGGCGGCAGCATTTTGTCGCCATGCAGCATGGGTTTGATCAAGTTTTCTCGTTTTTTGAACAAATAAACCAATATCGCCGCCACATGCGTCAGCGCTAAAACGATCAAAATCACTTTGCCAATACTGACGTGGTAGCTCGTTGCGAGTTGCACGTTAGCCGTCGCTAAAAACCGTGTCAAAGGCCCTGCAGCGGCGATTTCATCGTCGCTCACCAAGCCAGTCGCCACTTGAAAGCCCAAAAACAACAGCATCGCCATCACCGACAAGCCGCCCAGCGGATTGTGTCCAACCTCATGCAAAGGGTCATTCTTCCCTTTAAGATAGTTCAGCACATGCTTAGGTGCGTAAATAAACGAGCTGAAGCGAGACCACGCCCCCCCCACAAACCCCCAAACGATGCGAAAAAGCAATAAAGTGAGTACGCAGTAACCCAGACGGAAGTGCCACTCCATCAAATTGCCACCCGTTTGCCCTGTGGCGAAGGAGCCAATCACGCAAAAGGCGAGCGCCCAGTGAAAGATGCGCGTGGGCAAATCCCACACACGCGTTGGCTTGCTGGATCTGCTTTTTGGCGAATGAGGGGTTGGCGCTGATGCTGATATGGATGTTGTGGTATGTTGGCCCATCATTTATAAGTGCTTTCCCCAGTAAGATGGTTAAAAATGGAACTTTTAAAACACTATCGTCTCACCATAATAGCAAGCAATTGTTCTTGTGACCACGTCCTGGCTTAAGTCTGACTTTTTAGCCAACCATTTTTCTAGTCAAAGGAGATTTATGAAAGTAGCCGCCACACTCACTCTCGCAGCAGCAGCTGTTGTATTTGCAGCACCTGCCAGCGCACAATTTCAAAAACCAGAAGATGCTGTGAAGTACCGCCAAAGTGCGCTGTCGGTCATGGGCA
>JAYUJX010000274.1:0-5792 GCA_043764955.1 Polaromonas sp. | reverse complement strand
GGGCGACAACACCAAAGGCCAAGAAATCCGAGCCATGGTTCCCGTCAACCTGCGTCCGTTAGACCAGGCACACAAACTGGGCAACAACTTTGGCTTAGTGCCTTTGGTGCTGCCCATCGGCGTAGAAAACCCGATCGAGCGCGTCTACGAAGTGCGCCGCCGCATGGGCGCGCTCAAAGGCAGCATGCAGCCGCTGTTGGCCTTTGGCATGCTTGCCGTTGCGGGTACGCTGGTCAAACCCGCTCAGGAAGCACTGCTCAACCTGTTCTCCAAAAAAACCACAGCTGTGATGACCAATGTGCCCGGCCCCAAAGAAAAGCTGAAATTTTGCGGCTCTACGCTAGAGCAAAGCCTGTTCTGGGTACCCCAAAGCGGCAGCGTCGGCCTGGGTGTCTCCATCTTGAGCTACGGCGGCGGCGTCCAGTTCGGCATCATCAGCGACGCCACCCTTTGCCCAGATCCGCAAAAGATCATTGACGAGTTTGAACCCGAGTTTGCGAAGCTGAGTATTGTGACCTTGATGTTGCCTTGGGGTGAGTAAGAAGCGGTATTTTTGCTATATTTATAATAGCATATTAGTTAATAAATACAACGGCTATAGACGAATAATTCTCTGAAAATATTGTATTTAAAGAAAAATCCCCGTTTCCCTTCAAAGCGGGTACTTCTGCGCCAAAGCTGCTTGGGTAAAATCATAGGGTTGCTCCAACCTTGCTCTGCGCTCATAAAACCCCATGTCTTTCCTCTCCGAAACTCGCCGCCGCCGCACTTTTGCCATCATCTCCCACCCTGATGCGGGTAAAACCACGCTGACGGAGAAGCTCTTGCTGTTCTCGGGGGCGATTCAGATCGCCGGCTCGGTCAAGGCGCGTAAGGCGACGCGGCATGCGACTTCTGATTGGATGGAGATTGAAAAGCAACGGGGTATTTCGGTGGCGTCATCGGTGATGCAGATGTTGTACCGCGACCATGTGATCAATCTGCTGGACACACCGGGTCACAAAGACTTCTCGGAAGACACCTATCGCGTTTTGACAGCTGTTGATTCTGCCTTGATGGTGATTGACGCGGCCAACGGTGTCGAGGCGCAAACCCGCCGGTTGATCGAGGTGTGCCGCCAGCGCGATACGCCCATCATCACCTTCGTCAACAAAATGGACCGCGAAGTGCGCGAGCCACTTGATATTTTGGACGAGATCGAGCGCGAGCTGGGCATGCCCTGCGTGCCCATGACTTGGCCAGTGGGTCAAGGTAAATCATTTGGCGGCATTGTGAACTTGCGCACCCAGACCATGACGGTTTTTGAGAGTGGTAGCGAGCGTTTGCCACAAGATTTTGATGCCATATCCATCAGTGATACGGCCGCTTTGCTAGCACGCTTTGGTGGTGAATGGGCCGCAGCGGCTGAGAGCATGGAGCTGGCTACGGGTGCGTCTCCAGCATGGGATTTAGAAGCCTTTTTAGCAGGCAAGCAAACGCCAGTGTTCTTCGGCTCGGGTGTGAACAACTTTGGTGTGATGGAGGTGCTGGACGCCTTGGTTGACCTTGCGCCCAGCCCGCAAAGCCGCACCAGCAGTACGCTGGTGAACCGTCAGCCAGTCGTCAAAGTCATGCAGCCCGAAGACACGCCGTTCAGCGGTGTGGTATTTAAAGTGCAGGCGAATATGGACGCGAACCACCGCGACCGTATCGCCTTCGTCCGCATGGCCTCGGGCAAGTACACGCCGGGCATGAAGCTCAAGGTCATGCGCACCGCCAAAGAGCTGCGCCCTACCAGCGTGGTGACCTTTATGTCCCAGCGCCGCGAAGCCGTGGAAGAAGCCTACGCGGGCGATATTGTGGGTTTTACCACCCACGGTGGTGTGCAATTGGGCGATACGATCACAGATGGGACGATCAACCTGCAGTACACCGGCTTGCCGTTTTTTGCCCCTGAAATGTTTATGACGGTCATATTGCGGAATCCTTTACGCACGAAACAGCTTCAGCAGGGCTTGGCGCAGCTGGGTGAAGAGGGCGCAATTCAGGTATTTCGTCCTGAAATGGGTGGCAATATGCTCTTGGGTGCTATTGGTCAGCTTCAATTTGAAGTCGTTCAGCACCGTTTGAAGGGTGAATACGATGCTGATATTCGCTTGGAAGGTAGCCAATACACAGGTGCGCGCTGGATCACGGCTGATACGCCAAAGGAACTGCAAGAATTCGTCAACGCCTACCCACAGCGTATGGCGCGTGATGCGGCGAATACACTGGCGTATCTGACGACTTCGCAATACGACGTGCGTTTGGCGCAAGAGCGCTTCCCTAAGATTCATTTTCATCCGCTACGTGAGCATGCCGGTTTGGCCCTGCAAAACGCAGGCTAAGACAGTATGATTCCGTTGTCGCAATGGCCTGTTGAGCAACGTCGCAATATCATCGGCGTCTTCACCGACATTGACGACACACTGACCACGCATGGCAGTATCACACCTGATGCGCTGCTAGCCTTGACAGATTTGAAGGCGGCGGGGCTGCACGTCATCCCCATCACCGGCCGACCGGTTGGCTGGGCAGAACTTTTGGCCGCCCGTTTGCCGGTGGATGCCATCGTGGTTGAGAACGGCGCTGTTGCGCTGAAAATGGTTGAATCTAGGGAATTTTCAGTTGATTTAAAAAATATCCCTAAAATTGGCATGCAGCCGGCGTATTTGTTGCCTAAGATGCTATCAAAAATATATCAGCAAGATGCTGCCATCCGGGTCAACAATCTGGCGCGTATGGCCCGCATAGCGCAGCAGGTGCTAGCGCAGGTGCCCACTGCCACGCTGTCGCGTGACCATGCGGGGCGAGAGACCGATTTGGCGTTTGATTACAAAGAATTTGAAGACTTGCCGCCTGAAGCCGTGCAACACATCGTCAAGCTGTTGCAGCAGGCAGGCATGCAAACCACGGTAAGTAGTATCCACATTCACGGTTGTTTTGGTCATTTTGACAAGTGGCTGGGTGCGCAGTGGATTGTTCAACAGCTGTTTCAGCGAGATTTAGCTTCAGAACTCGACAAATGGGTGTTTGTGGGCGATTCAGGCAACGATCAAGCGATGTTTCAGCACTTCACGCATTCGGTCGGCGTGGCGAATATTCGTAAGTTTGAAAGCCAACTGGCACATTTGCCGCAATATATCACCCCGTCAGAGCGCGGGGCAGGGTTTACAGAAGTGGCTAGTGCTTTGCTGAATTCAAAGTAAATAAAATCAAGGCCAATAACTTTAAGTAGTTGAATAATAAGGAATTTATGTTACTTCCATCAGATCTTTCAGCCGTAGCCCAAGGTATTCAGCTGGCTATTGCGCCCGTTTTTTTGCTCAATGCCGTAGCTGCCATGATTGGCGCTGTTGCAGGCCGCTTGGCGCGAATTATCGACCGCGCACGTCACGTGGAAGTCTTGATTGAAGACATGGCTGATGGCGTGAAGTTACTGCGCATGAAAGATGAACTTCAGCTACTGCGCAGGCGCAGTCATTTGGTGAATTGGTGCATTGCTTTGCTGATTCTGTGCGCAATTTTGATTGGTTCTACCATCGTATTGCTGTTTTTTGGCGAAACCTTAGAGGTGAACTTCGCCCGCACAGCGATTGTTGTTTTTATCGCTGGCGTGGTGTCGTTTTTGCTAGCCTTGATGTGTTTTTTTGCTGAAACGCTGCTGTCGGCGAAAATTCTTCAAATTCCACATCATTAACGACCCAGCAAAGATTCGCGAGTGAATCAACTAAGTCGTCTTCAGTTCAACGATGATGCTGTCACGGCTTAACTTGGTTGCCAATAACCGCACCAACTGCAGCGCCGCCGACAGTACCTATCGCGCTGCCATTGGTTAGTATCGCACCGCCGACGGCACCAATACCTGCACCTACTGCCGTATTTTGATCGCGTGCAGACATACCTGCGCATCCGCCTAGTCCCGCAAGCAGGGTAAGCACGACGATGTTGAATGTTAGTTTGTTGATCGTGTTCATAAGATTCCTCTTTCTTGAATAAATTTTTACAGAGTTGTTCAATTTAGCAAATCAAGTGAAAAAACGCTGTGATTTGTTGATTCAACATGTAAAGAATATTGCCATGAAGGCATGCTGTCTGTTGGCTGTCGTACATAGTGCACGTTTCTTTTTTTTATATGACTGTAGGTTCTATCCGACATTAGCAAACGGTAACTTCTGATACCTTGGTTTGCTTGTTATGCGCATCATGAAGGCTCTTACCACGATACGAGTGACTCATGAAAACACTAACCCACAATCCCTGCGATCCGCGCCACAACCATCTTTTGTCTGCTTTCCCAAGCGGAGAATGGCAGCTCTGGCAGTCTTTGCTTGAGTCGGTAGAGCTTAGAGTCGGTCAAGTGCTGTTTGAACCAGGCAGAGCACCAGCCCATGTGTATTTCCCGACTTCTGCTGTGGTTTCCTTGGTCTACATGACGCAAGATGGTGAGACGGCTGAAATTGCCGTTGTGGGCAACGAAGGTGTCGTTGGTGTTTCGCTCTTCATGGGCGGAGATGTGATGCCACATGAGGCTACTGTGCAAAGCGCTGGTTTGGCGTATCGCCTCAATGCGAATGCGGTGAAAAATGCGATGGAGTTCAGCAATCCGATCATGAAACTCATGCTCAATTACACGCATGCCATGTTCTCACAAGTGTCGCAAACTGCAGTTTGCAACCGCTATCATTCAATTGATCAACAGCTCAGTCGCCGGTTACTGCAGGGTTTAGACAGGGCATCATCCAATGAACTGTTGATCACACAAGAAGCGATGGCAAGTTTGTTGGGTGTGCGCCGTGAGGGCGTGACTGCAGCGGCACTCAAACTGCAACACGAGGGCGCTATCCAATACAGCCGCGGCCATATTGTTGTGCATGACAGGCAGCGTCTGGAACGCCACGCTTGTGAGTGCTATGCTTTTTCGAAAAAGGCGTATTTTAAATTGCTTCCTTTGCCATTAGCCGCATAAAGTAAGCCAAGCAAGGGCTTTGCTTGATGTGATTACCCTTGCATGAGTTTGGCGAAACGGCCGCCAAGACGCGAATGCTCCGCCAAGACTTTAATCAACACAGCAAGCGCAGGGCCTAAAAACAGTCCCCAAACGCCCCAAAGCGCACCCCAGAATACCAAACCTATGAAGACGGCTGCTGAATTCATTTTCGCTGCACGCCCTTGCAGCCACGCTGTGCCAAACGTGCCAATCAGCGTGGACACGGCTACCAAAAATATGGCCATGCTAGCCGCCATACCCAGGGTCTCATGTACCAAAAAAGTCTCCGCTGCGCCTAAAGCAGTAAGTACCGCCATACCCAAATAGGGCACGAGGTGCAAAACACCAGCCGCGACGCCCCAACCTGCGGCATCAGGTAAGTCGGCCAATTTGAAAGCAATCCACACACAGATGCCGATCAATACATTGGTCACAAATAGAACAGCGCAATACATGCGAATTTGCCGAGCCGACTCAAGCATCGCGCGCTTTGCATGTTCATGTGCTTGCGGTGTGTAGCTCCATAGATTCAAAAACTTTTCAGTCAATGGCTTGCCACCCGTTAATACAAAAAAAGCAATGAAAAGGATGATGCTAAGATTGGCGGTGAAGCCCAACAGAATGGTTGATCCGCTCATCGCTGTTTCACGCAGAGCAACCGTTGCACCGGTCGTGATACTGTTGTTCGGTTGAGGTGTCAGCGTTTGATTTTGTGGCGTGACGGCGGCAGCGCGACGACCAGAGCGCAGGGGTTTGCCTGCAACCAACCGGTCGGCTGCGTTGT
>JAYUJX010000273.1:0-5794 GCA_043764955.1 Polaromonas sp. | reverse complement strand
TGAAGCGCGTCCACCAACTATGCAACGTCAAGGTCAAAATCAGCACGCCCACACTGGTGGCAAGGTAGCGGTGCAGCATTTCTATCCACGCTTTTGTTGTCGTGACTGCGCCTGTCGGTATCGCAGCTTGCGCGGCATCCACATGCACTTTTGCGCCAAAAGGTGTGGCGCTACCGTAGCAGCCTGGCCAGTCAGGGCAGCCTAAACCCGAATCCGTCAAACGGGTAAATGCGCCAAAAATGACCAAATCAAAAGTTAAAAACAGCGTGAATGCCGTTAACGCTTGCAAACGCTTGATTCGCTGGCCCTGGCTATTGGCGCCTTTGTGTTGCAGCCACCACCAGGCCAGCGGCCCGCAAGCAACCGTCAACCCAAGTAGCATGACTTTTAAGATGGGCGTCAGATTGACTAAGCTAGTTGTTTCCATAGATTTCAGCGCCCCGCTTTGTCCCAAGACGCCGATGCACGCATGACGCGGTCAATATCGCTTTTAGCCTGCTTTGCGGTAGCGGCATCTAAGCCTGGTGGGAAACGCATCATCCAATTGCCCATGGGGTCGATCAGATACAAGTGGTCAGGCAGTTGTTGCCCTGTTGCGGGCTGCATCCAAGTAGTGATTTGTTCAGCTGGCAAACGCAAAACGGTCGCCCCTTTCAACGCGGGCATCAGCGCACCAGGAATAGGTGCTGCATCTGAGACAAACCAAATCCAGTCGAGCCGATCTTTCTCTTTGCCCAAAGTTTCACGCAATTGGCGCTGCAAGTACAGATGCTTTTGACAAAGAGCATCACACGCGCCGCCTGATACGCTGACCAGCAACCATTGGCCTGTCAGTGTTTGCAAGTTAACATTAGCGCCGCCAAGCAAATTGGCGTTGAGATTGGGAACGACGCGTTGCGGACTGATCAACTCACCAAAATTACGCCTGCCCTCAGGTCTAATGAAGTAGTAGGTAACATAAGACGCGATAACGGGAGATGCGCAGAGCAGCAAAACCAGTAACATTTTCCAGCGACCCGTTTTAGTACGCTCAGCGATAGCGGCGTTTTGAGGCATTGAATCACTTTGTGGCATGCTGTGCACTGTCATTTCTAGCGGGTGGGGTGATTGCTTGGTATCGTTGTTCATCGTGGCTATATTTAATTTTGTTTAATTTTGTTTAGCTTTATTCTTTGATTTCGAATTTGGACTTACCAGTTGAAACCATACATATAACAGTGTAATTAATGCGCTCAAAGCCCACCATTGCACCATGTAGCCATAGTTTTTTTCAGAACCATAATTTGGTTGCGCCCAACGGCGCTGTAGTTTGTCTTGCGTGGCATTTGCGTTTGCGTTTGCAATAGGAGTATCAAGCTGAAGCAATGAATAGGAGAGCAGCTCAAGCTTGAGTTCTTTGGCAAGAGCATCTACTTCAACATTTTGCCGTAAAGCGCCATTTTCCGCACCTTTGAACTCAAATAACTTGGATGGCGACGGGGCAATACGACCCGTTATCGTGACCTCAGCAGCATCTGTGGTGACTGAGGGCAGGACAGTGCGATCAAGAAAATTCCTTGGCAACCAACCTCTTTGCACCAAGATGGTTTTTTTAAGCAATGTCGCGTTGTCTGTAAATTCAAACGGAGTTAAAACAAACAGACCAGGTTTGGCATCCATTTGCCGATTGTCTAAAAAAAGCGTGTGCTGCGGCAGCCAATGACCCGTCAATACGATGGTTCGATGTAAAACGGACAGCGCATTTGGATCTTGCTTGGTTGTTAGTGTTGAACTTGCTCGTACCAACGCAGCAGCGTCTAAGTTTGGCAATTCCGATTGCGCCTGAATTGATGCCTGCAGCGTCAGCTTTTCTTGGGCACGGCTAAGTTGCCAAAAGCCAAGCTTCGCCGTGATTGCCGCTGAAACGACGGCAGCTAACGTTATCAGCCAAAAACGGCTATTCAAGGTCTTTAAACTCACGCGATAATCTCAGTCATGACATATATTGCAATTATTGGATTTATCGCTATTTTGGCTAGCCTTGGTGCTGCTATGTTTTTCATGCTCAAAGGTGGCGAAAAAGACAAGCTAGACCGCAAATCAAAGGCGAACAACATGGCGCGCGCTTTGGCATTTCGGGTCGGGTTTTCAATTCTACTTTTCATTTGCGTTTTGATTGCTTGGCGCTTGGGCTATATTCATCCTACTGGGATAACAGCAGGGCGATGATCGTTCCAATCTTGGTCAGATAAAATACAAAAAGGCGCTTCAAAGCGCCTTTTTAATTTAAGCAATTCTGCTTGTTTTGTTGCGTACTGTGTTGTTTACATCCAGTAAATGAGGATGTACAGACCCAACCAAACAACGTCCACAAAGTGCCAGTACCAAGCAGCACCTTCAAATCCAAAATGACGTGTTGGCGTGAAGTGCCCTTTTTGCAAACGCAACGTGATAAATAACAACATCAACATGCCAATAAATACATGGAATCCGTGAAAACCAGTCAACATGAAAAACGTAGAACCGTAAATACCCGAAGCTAGTGTTAGGTTGAGTTCATGGTAGGCATGGTAGTACTCGTAACCCTGAACAAACAAAAAGATCACACCAAGCAATACAGTCATCCACATGAACATGATTGTTTTACTGCGATTGCCTGCAACAATTGCATGATGTGCGATGGTTAGTGTCACACCAGACGTCAACAACAATCCCGTATTTATAGTTGGCAACCAAAATGGCCCCATGGTTTTAAAGGGCTCAACGATTCCCGCAGGCGATGCTGTAGCACCAGCAACAGCACTAGGCCAAACTGCTTTGAAGTCAGGCCATAACAATTGTTGGTCTAAGCTACCTAACTCGGGAACAGAGTGTGCACGTGCCCACCACAAAGCCGTAAAAAACGCACCGAAAAACATGACTTCAGAAAAAATAAACCAGCTCATGCTCCAACGAAAAGACAAATCAATTTTGTGACCATATTGACCACCCTCGCTCTCGGAGACCGCTTCGCTAAACCATTGGAAGAGCACAGTCAGCCATATCACCATACCTGCCAGCAAGGAATACTTACCCCAGTCAGCGCCATTAACCCATTGACCAGCGCCCAAAATCACAAACAACAAGCCAAGTGCAGCCAACACAGGATGGCGTGATGGATTGGGAATGAAATAGTGTGGCGCTACACCTGATGTATTACCTTGTGCATATGAACTCATCTGAACTCCTAACTCTCTCTACATTTATATGAAACTGAAACCGAAATTTATACTTAAAACTAAACTCTAAGTTACTTAGAAACGACAAAATTTACAAGACCAATCAAACCAACAACCATCAGCATCACCAAAACAACCGCGGTGATGACAATGTGAACAGGATTTAGTTTTTGCAAATCCTTCTGATACTCACTGTTTTTGCGAATCCCCAAAAACGACCATAAAACCGCTTTTAAAGTATCAAGGAAAGCACTCATGCGCCATCCTTGGTATTACCCGACTTTACTGCAGCTACTGGAGCAGCGGGCGTTCTACCGCCAACTTCGAAAAACGTATACGACAAAGTGATCGTACTGACATCTTTAGACAATTTTGGGTCAATCACAAAAGCCACTGGCCACTGTTTTTTCTCGCCCGCCTCTAAAGTGTATTGTTGAAAACAAAAACACTCCAACTTATTGAAATGTGCCGCAGCTTGAGACGGTGCATAACTTGGTATCGCCTGCGCAGCCATTTTGCGGTTTTGTACATTTTGAAACTCATACATCACCGTTGCCAATTCACCTGGGTGAACTTGTATTGATCGCATGGCCGGCTTGAAGTCCCATGGGCCTCTGGCATTTGCGTCAAATTCCACAGTAATCAAGCGTGTTTTATCAACTTGTGTGTTTGCAGGCGCTTGAGACGTCGCACCTGCTATGTTTTTTTCACCGAGCGCCAAAATATTGATGCCAGTCATTTCGCAGATGGCTTTATACAAAGGCACCAACGCATAACCAAACGCGAACATAGCCAACACAATGATGGCTAGTTTGCCCACCATATTGGTATTTTCTTGTTTACGAATCATAAAAGGCTTTCTATTGACAACCGTCTAATGGCTCAAAATGTACATTTTCGCCATGAATCCAAGGAAAAAGACAACCGCAATAGAGGTCAAAATTAGCCCCATTTTGCGATTACTTTTCTTTTGTTCAGGTGTAGACATTGAGATCCTAGTTTTTAATTTTTACAAACTAAGCAATGATTTTTGTTGCCGTAGCATTCAGCTTTGGCGGTGTTTCAAAAGTATGGAATGGCGCTGGAGAAGCGACTTCCCACTCTAAGCCTTCTGCACCTTTGACCAAATTCTCAGAATTTTTGTCTTCCCATGGATTGCTTGACGCCTTCACGCCTTTGCCCATCATGGCAGGGAGCACAACAAAAAAGAAGAAATAAACTTGCGCCAAGCCGAATGCAAAAGCACCGACTGAAGCGATTGCGTTGAAGTCTGCAAACTGCATTGGATAGTCAGCATAACGGCGTGGCATACCTGCCAAGCCCAAGAAGTGCATTGGGAAGAAGGTGATGTTGAACGAAATCAATGACCACCAGAAATGGATTTTTCCACGTGATTCGTTGTACATCACGCCAGTCCACTTGGGGCACCAGTAATAAAAGCCAGCAAACATGGCATACAAAGAACCAGCAACCAACACATAGTGAAAATGAGCAACCACGTAATACGTGTCGTGCAACTGAATATCGATAGGCGCCATGGCCAAAATCAAACCCGAAAAACCGCCAATAGTAAATACGAAAATGAAACCAACCGCAAACAACATCGGAGTTTCAAAAGTCATGGAGCCGCGCCACATAGTTGCTATCCAGTTGAAAATTTTCACTGCAGTTGGAACGGCGATCAACATCGTAGCGTACATGAAGAACAATTGCCCGGTTACCGGCATACCAACGGTAAACATGTGATGCGCCCAAACAATAAAGCTCAAAATAGCGATGCTTGAAGTTGCGTACACCATAGAAGCATAGCCAAACAATTTCTTACGCGAGAAAGCTGGAACAATATGACTGATGATGCCGAAGGCCGGCAAGATCATGATGTAGACCTCAGGGTGCCCGAAGAACCAGAAAATATGCTGGTACATCACTGGATCACCACCACCGGCTGGATTGAAGAAGCTGGTACCAAAATGACGATCAGTCAATGTCATGGTGATTGCACCAGCCAAAACAGGCATCACAGCAATCAACAAATAAGCGGTGATCAACCAAGTCCAGCAAAACATCGGCATCTTCATCAAAGTCATGCCAGGCGCACGCATGTTTAGGATGGTCACAATGATATTGATCGAACCCATAATTGAGCTAGCACCCAAAAGATGCAACGCAAAGATACTTGTATCCATGGAAGGGCCCATTTGCAGCGTCAATGGCGCATACAAAGTCCAACCTGTTGAAGGTGCGCCACCGGGAACAAAAAAGGAACTCACAACCATCAAAGCGGCTGGAATCATCAGCCAGAAGCTGAAGTTATTCATACGCGCAAAGGCCATGTCAGCCGCGCCAATTTGCAAAGGAATCATCCAGTTTGCAAAGCCCACAAAACCCGGCATGATGGCGCCAAACACCATGATGATACCGTGCATGGTGGTGAGCTGGTTGAACAACTCAGGATTGATCATCTGCAAACCCGGCTGGAATAATTCAGCTCGAATTCCCAAAGCCAAGATACCTCCAATCATGAACATCGTGAAGCTGAACAACAAATACAAAGTACCGATGTCTTTGTGGTTGGTCGCAAAAACCCAACGACGCCA
>JAYUJX010000272.1:0-5802 GCA_043764955.1 Polaromonas sp. | reverse complement strand
AAAGTCCACCAGAAGCGGCGTTGAAAGTCGCGCAACTCGGGATTCTCGTCATCATCCAGGCTGGGCATCAGAGGCTCCAGCGTCATGCCGCATTTGGGGCAGTTGCCAGGATGATCCTGCCGCACTTCTGGGTGCATCGGGCAGGTGTAGAAGGTGCCGGCAGCGGGGCTGGGGCTGGCAGTATCTGCCATGTTGCTTGTGTTCATGGTCATGGGGTCATGTCATGGTTGAATTGAAATGTTTTAGCGTCATTTTGCAGTCCCTCTGATTTCGCACTACATGTAACCAATTTACGCTGACATCCTCCCAACAACTGTGCGCTAGCACACAGTAAGCCAAACTGTAAGAGCTGGCAGGCTGGCTCGACTCATACAGATATCTATGTGTTAAGGAGCTTTATCCCATGTCTCAGTCCAACTCAATCAGACTCAAATTTACTATACTATTTATAGCAATTCAGGCAATAAATACGACGGCTAATGCCGAATTTAGTGCCTCCACAGCCTGTAAAGCAGCTTCTGACACCTATATCACACACGTCGTCGAGCTTTACACCTCAGAGGGCTGCAGCTCGTGCCCGCCGGCGGATAAGTGGCTGAGCACGTTGAGAGGCAAGCCAGCAGCTGTTTCTGCGGCGAACCCTGCGGTGATTCAAGCTTTTCACGTGAATTACTGGGACTACATCGGGTGGCCAGACCGTTTTGCCACTGAAGCACACACCAACCGACAACGCCAAATATCAGCGTGGAACAAACAAAACGGCATTTACACGCCGCAAATGGTGTTGAACGGGCAAGATTGGCGTGGCTGGGGAAGCCTTGGGCCATTCAATTCAGCTGTTTCTGCAACTAAAGCATTAGCTACAAGTTCAATCAACTTGCTGCAAACAGGTGCAGACCAATTTGAGGCCTTGGTAAGTCCCATACCAGGTGCTAGCGGCGCTGCTCTTAGATGGTCAGCTTATTGGACGATCACCGAACACGGGCACGTCACCAAGGTCAAAGCGGGTGAAAACAGTGGCGAAACGCTGCTACACGACTATGTGGTTCGCCAATACACACCCGTGGGTGACTACAGCGCGGCATCGCCTCAAAAGCTGAGTTTGCGTGGTGTGACAAGAACGCCTCGGCATGAGCGGCAAGTCAATTTGGTGGTGTTTGACCCGAAAACGGGCAAAACCCTACAAGCGGTGTCAGCCAACTGCTCGTCTTAGGATTATTCAAAAAAATTGGGTATACGATGTAGTCATGAAAAAACTACAGCGTACAAACACTATTGCAAGCAAACTTGCAGTCATATCAGCCAGTCTTGCTGCTGTGCTGGCAGGCTGCGGCACCTCAAATGAAGCAAACCTAGCGCCTATGCCCGTTGTTGCAAGCGTTGATGTTGCTCGTTATTTAGGCGCGTGGCACCAAGTGGCTTGGATTCCTAACAGCTTTCAGGGCGATTGCGTATCTGACACCAAAGCCACTTACACGCTAGATGGCAAAGACCTGCGGGTGCAAAACCAATGCAAAGATGCGAAGGGCAAAACGACCGAAGCCATCGGCATCGCCAAAATCGTCGAAGGCAGCAACAACGCCAAACTGCGCGTCAGCTTCTTCCGCCCTTTTTATGGCAACTATTGGGTGCTGGCCTTAGACCCAAACTACAAATGGGTGTTGGTAGGCGAACCCAAACGCACGTTTGGTTGGGTGCTGGCGCGTGACACTAAGCTGGACCAAGCGACTTTGAATCAAATCTTAGACCGTGCTGTCACCTTGGGTTATGACCGCACTGCTTTTAAGATGAGTCCGTAAGTTCGAACATCGAGACTCAGTCTTTGTCAGACCCTCTGCCGTTGTTGGAACGGTTCATGTGCTTTGGCTTTTTAGCTTTTTTCGGTTTGTAATTTGAATCACGCTCCCAACGCCCAGGGTTGCGGTAATACGTTTCTCCGCGTTGCTCCCAATGGTCTGGCGCCCACATATAGCCAACGCGTTGCACGACATTACGTCCACGAATCCAGATGTATCGGTCATTGTGCCAAGCCCAATGACCCGGCACCCATACGTAACCGCGTGGCGTGGCAGGCATCACTTCGACCCTTTGTGCTGGCGGGGCTACTCTGATATTGAGATTAATCTGTGCAAATACCGGCAGAGTTACTGACGAAGCCGCTACTAGCAACGAAAGCGACAAGTTTCGAGCGGCACTTTCAAGTTTCAATAGCTTCATTTTTGGCTCCATATTGAATTAAAGATTTGATAGTAGTGCGCTCAAAAAATCTGCACTGTGCGATAACGCACTGTAGTGCTCGAGTCGTTTGGCTAAGCTATGCAATAGCGATGGTTTGATCATCCTACGCTGATCTTTGTCGTCAGAAACTGATCAATTCTGGATGGCTACTAACCCTAGGTAAGTAGTTCTGTAAATTTAAACAGGGAGAATTCTCATGACATATTCGAAACTTTTGGTCGTAGCAGCGACGACGCTGGCTCTGGGTGGATGCATTTCTTTCGGAGGTGCGACGGGGCCTCAAGGGGCAACGGGTGATACTGGTGCGACTGGATATACAGGTGCCACGGGACGCACCGGTGCAACAGGTGATACCGGCGCCACAGGAGCGACCTCCGCCGGTGCCATTGTGATTGTTCCGGCCAAATAAAAGGCGCTGGGTGAATACACCACAAGGACATACTGCAACGAAAAAGCCCAAGAACTTTGACATTCTTGGGCTTTATTTTGGAAGCTCCCAGTGCAACACTGGCGGAGAAGTCATCTGCATTTTGTATAGTTAAATCAATAGCTTGCGAATGGAGTGCCATGTGGAGTACCAAGATATTGCAAACGTTGGCAATGTCGTCGGGGTATGTCCAACTCCGAATCTAGCAATCTCCCCAATAAGCAACCAATAACAGTGCACCGAGTTGCAAACCTGAATGGCGGATGTGAAAACAATTACTTTTATTGCGCGACCGTTTCCAATATCAAAACGCTTGCACAACTCGAGTCTTTTGCGTACGATTTGTCGAGTTTATTTGTTAAGTTTTTTTAACCAACTGGTGTCACGCTTAGCATCAGTAATCACAGGAGTCCTTGAGTAATGTTCATTGGTGAATCATTTATTGGCAGCGGCCCGAACGCTGCCCACATTAACGTCATGGTCGGCTCACGCACCGGTCCCGTAGGTGCTGCCTGGGCTGGCGCTTTGTCGTCACCCACCAAAGGTCACTTGCCCTTCATGGTAGTGCTTCAACCAGGTGTGCCGGTCAAGCCCATGACCGCCTTCATTAACAAGGCAGACCTTCGCGGTGATCAACACGAGAACATGACCTGGGGCCCAGCGCAAGCAGGCGTTGCCAAAGGAGTGCAAGAGTGTTTGCTGGAAGGGATTTTGCCAGTCGAAGCTGAGAACGATTGGTGCGTTATTGCGGCGGTTTGGGTCAATTGGACCGCGCACGATGCCGACGAAATTTTTGCCAACAACTATGCAGCAGCCAAAGGTGCGGTGACAGCAGCCATGCGAATGGAGCCCAAGCTGGACGTCCTTCGCAAAGCCGTCCTGGATGTCAAAAACCCGTTCTACACACCTAAAGTCTGAGGTCCCCATGCAGTATGTTAATTTGGGTAACACCGGTCTGAAAGTCTCACGTTTATGCTTAGGTACCATGGGGTTTGGCACGCCAAAGTGGCGCCAGTGGGTGCTTGATGAAGCCGCCTCTACACCCGTGATTCAAGCCGCCGTAGAACGTGGCATCAATTTTATTGACCTTGCCGATTTCTATTCGATTGGGGTCTCTGAAAAAGTGGTGGGGCGTGCGCTAAGTCAGATTCCGCGACACAAACTGGTTCTGGCTTCCAAGTGCCTGTACGCCATGAGTGACGATGTCAACGACCAGGGTTTGTCGCGTAAGCATATTCTGGATGCAGTTGATGCCTCATTGCGCCGTATCGGCACCGACTACCTCGACCTTTTTGTGGTACATGGCTTTGACCCGAGCACTCCGATGGAGGAAACCATGCGCGCACTTGACGATGTGGTGCGCGCTGGCAAGGTGCGTTACTTGGGCGCCTCCACAATGTACGCTTGGCAGTTTGTCAAGATGAACTATTTGGCTCGGCTGCACGGCTGGACGCCGTTTGTCTCAATGCAGTGCCAGCTTAACGCGGCTTACCGTGAAGAAGAGCGCGAGATGATTCCATATTGCCAGCACGAAGGCATTGCGGTGACTCCGTTTTCACCTCTGGCGCGCGGTCTATTGACGGGAAACACGGACTCTTTGCGCAACACTACCGACAGTTTTACAACCCATCAATACGCCGACCAAACCAGTCTGGAAGTCGCCCGGGCGGTGACCGGAGTGGCGCAGCAGCGCGGCGTGTTATCGTCCCAAGTGGCGCTGGCATGGGTGGCGAGTCGACCTGGCGTAACCTCCACGCTGATTGGTGTTGAAACAATCGCGCAACTAGACCAAAATATTGCGGCACTTGACATAGTTCTGACACAAACTGAGCTAGATGAAATTGACCGCCATTACACGCCATGTGATGTTATCAACGACTACAACATGAATCGGATCCCCCGAACCCCCCGTTAACACTGGCCGAGGCCAAACACATGGCTCAGGGGTCCATGGGGGCCATAGGCGGGCTATTGAGAACCGACAATAATATTTGCAGTCCACGCTCCAATTGCTCTATGGAAACTGGGGCATTGAGACTGATACGAACGGCGTGCGGTGCGGGTGAGCGTCCCACCGCAAAGTGATCCGCCGTGCGCACCAAAACACCTGCGTTGCGCAATGCCGCTGAGAACTGGCCCGCGCGCCAGGGCTCGGGTAGCGGCAACCACAGCAATGGGTACTCAGAATTAGACCTGAAGTCCAAACCTGCCAGCATGCGCTGCGCCACTTCCAGACGTTGCGCAATTGCCTGCCGCTGCGCGTCAATGAGCTGTTCGATGGTGCCAGTTTCAATCCATCGCATGCATATTTCTGGCAGCAATGGCGCAACCATCCAACTGTCAGCCCGTATACTGGCTGCAAATTTCCCTAGCCATTCAGGGGCTGCTTCCAAGAAACCAATACGCAAGCCAGGAGCCATAACCTTGGAAAAGCTGGACAACAAGAACGACTGATCAGGTAACCACGATGAGAGCGCGGGCAGTGGCGCAGCCTGTGCGGCAGCGTGCACACAATCCTCAATCACCAACAGGTTCAGTCGTTTTGCAATGCCTGCAATAGCTTCCCTCCGCGTCACCGACATGATGCTACTGGTAGGATTGTGGAGCGTGGGTGAACAGTATAAAAACTTGGTGTCAAAGGTCTTGGCGGCGCGCTCCAAAGCAGCGGGCACCATGCCTTCGTCGTCGGTTTCAATTCCGATTAACTGCAAGCGCATGGACCGCGCCAATGCCTGCAATCCGGGATAACTTAAGGACTCTGTCAGCACAGCGTCCCCTGGGCGGGCTAGGGTTCTTAAAACACAAGCCAGTCCATGCTGGGCGCCATGGGTCACCATAACCCGGTTCCAAGCCCCAGTAGTGCCAAATCTTTTTAACCACAGCGCACCCAGCTCACGGTGTCTTCGTAGGCCTGTTTCGGGTTGGTAACTCAGGACTTGGCGTAGCGCCTCAGGATCAGTGGCCAAACTGGCAAGCGCCTCTTGCAAGGCATTGGATTCATGGGTCGGTATGGCCACGTTGTGCGCAAGATCGATGGGGCCCGTTGACGCAACAGCGGTAGGGTCGCCGGTGGTGAATTCAAGGGCCCTGACATACGTGCCATCACCAACACGCGCCGTCGCTAGTCCAAGCCGCTC
>JAYUJX010000271.1:0-1626 GCA_043764955.1 Polaromonas sp. | reverse complement strand
TTCACCCATGAACACTGCGCCACAAGTTGAGTATCAAACAGACCCCTCTCAGTACAAACACTGGAAACTCAAGTTCGATGGTGTTGTTGCCACTTTGTCTGTCGACATTGATGAAAACGCGGGTTTGCGCCCGGGTTACAAGCTCAAGTTAAACAGCTACGACTTGGGTGTTGATATTGAATTGAACGACGCCATCAACCGAATCCGCTTCGAGCACCCTGAAGTGCGCACCGTGGTCGTGACCAGTGCCAAAGACAAAGTTTTCTGCTCAGGTGCTAATATTTTCATGTTGGGTGTCAGCACCCATTCCTGGAAAGTGAATTTTTGCAAATTCACCAACGAAACGCGCAACGGCCTAGAAGATTCCTCCAAATACAGTGGCTTGAAGTTTTTGGCTGCCGTCAACGGTGCGTGTGCCGGCGGCGGCTATGAGCTTGCTTTGTCGTGTGATGAAATCATTTTGATCGATGACCGTTCATCCGCTGTCAGCTTGCCTGAAGTGCCGTTGTTGGGTGTGCTGCCCGGTACCGGTGGTTTGACACGCGTAACTGACAAGCGCCATGTGCGCCACGACTTGGCTGATCTGTTTTGCACCAGTGTTGAAGGTGTGCGCGGCCAAAAAGCCAAAGACTGGCGTTTGGTCGACGATATCGCCAAAGCCTCTGTGTTTGCGCAAAAAGTGCAAGAACGCGCCCTGCAATTGGCAGAGCAAAGCGACCGTCCAGCCGATGGTAAAGGTGTTGTCTTGACAACCTTAAAACGCACGATTGAAGCAGATGCCTTGCATTATAGTTTTGTCACTGTTGAAATCGACCGTACCAAACGCGTCGCGACATTCACCGTCAAAGCACCAGAAGGTACGCAACCTCAAACCGTCCAGGCGATCTTGGATGCCGGCGTGAACTGGTGGCCATTGCAGATGGCGCGCGAATTGGAAGACGCTATTTTGCAAATGCGTACCAACGAGCTGGATATCGGCATGTGGCTCATCAAAACACAAGGTGATGCCGCAGCGGTGCTCGCCAGTGACGCGGTGATGTTGGCCAACAAAGACAATTGGTTCGTCCGCGAAACCATTGGTTTGTTGCGCCGCACCTTCAGCCGCTTGGATGTGTCTTCACGCAGCTTGTTTGCCTTGATTGAAGCGGGTTCTTGCTTTTCTGGCACGTTGTTGGAATTGGCCCTGGCTTGCGATCGCAGCTACCAATTGATGTTGCCGGATGATGAGGCTGCCTCTCCGAAAATCACGGTGGCTGACGTCAATTTCGGTTTGTACCCGATGGTGACAGATCAAAGTCGTCTGCAGCGTCGTTTTTATGACGAAGCGCCCGCGCTCGAAGCCGTACGCGCCCAAGCAGGTCAAGCACTCGATGCTGATGCCGCGTTTGCGATTGGTTTGGTTACCGCCAACCCAGATGATATTGACTGGGCAGACGAGCTGCGTATTGCGATTGAAGAACGTGTGGCCATGTCACCCGATGCACTGACCGGCATGGAGGCTAATTTGCGCTTCAATGGTCCTGAAAACATGTTCACCCGAGTTTTTGGCCGCTTGACCGCTTGGCAAAACTGGATTTTCCAGCGTCCCAACGCCGTTGGCGAAAAAGGTGCTTTGAAGGTCTACGG
>JAYUJX010000270.1:0-5819 GCA_043764955.1 Polaromonas sp. | reverse complement strand
TGGCCACATTGATTTTGAAGCCCAACGCGCCCAGATGTTGCTCGACGCCGCCGCGCAGTTGCTGGCCGTGCTGCAGGGTACAGGGCGGGTGGAAGGCGACTTGTTGTGCGGATTTTGCTTTGATGCCTTCGACAAGCTCAGGCCGAACGGAAAGCAGTGATTGCACCAAATCCGGCAGAAACTCGCTCAAATCTTTGGTTAAGTCACTGATTTTCTTGGCTTTTTCGGCGTATTGCGGGTCGCCTTGCAAGATGTGGCCGTATTCTTTGACGGTGACGCCACAGCCAGAGGCGTTCATCACAATGGCTTCGATGTGACCGGTTTCCACCAGCGGCCACCAGGCGTCGATATTGGCGCGCATTTGTGTTTTGCCGCCGTCTTGGTCGTTCAAATGGAATTTCACCGCGCCGCAGCAGCCGGCTTTGGAGGCTATCAAGGTTTGGATGCCCGCAGCGTCCAGTACGCGGCGGGTGGCGGCGTTGATATTGGGCGACATGGAGGGCTGCACACAGCCTTCTAACATCAGCACTTTGCGGGCGTGTGTGCGGGTCGGAATTACCCCGAAAGCTTGTTTCGCAGGGACTTTGTTTTTCAACGAAGCGGGCAAAAGCGGCTTCACCAACTGACCTAGCGCCATAGCTGGTGCAAACAGCGGTGACGGCAAGCCCTCTTTCAATGCCCAGCGAACGGCATTCTCTGAAACGGGGCGAGGCACCTTGGCATCAACAATTTTGCGGCCAATATCGACCAAATGACCGTAATCAACACCACTGGGGCAGGTGGTTTCGCAGTTGCGGCAGGTCAGGCAGCGGTCTAGGTGCAGCTGGGTTTCACGGGTCGGCGTCATCCCTTCCAGCACCTGCTTCATCAGGTAAATGCGGCCGCGCGGACCGTCTAGCTCGTTGCCAAGCAGTTGGTAGGTGGGGCAAGTTGCGGTGCAAAAGCCGCAATGCACACATTTGCGCAAAATGGCTTCTGCAGCGTTGCCTTCGGGCGTGTTTTTGAATTCTGGGGCGAGGTTGGTTTGCATAGGTGTTACTGCAATCAGATGTCGACAAACATGCGGCCACGGTTGAAAATGCCAGCAGGGTCGAATTGACGCTTCAAATCTCGGTGAATGCGGTCTAATGGTGCTTTTAGAGGATTAAAAATGACTCTATTTTCTGCTCTAGTTGGCGTATTTATAGCTTGGGGTGCTACGAATAAAATAGCGCTTCCACCCAGCGCATTGACTTTATCCCGAATATGCTCAGCCTCGCTGTAGGGCAACTTGACCCAACGCTGTGCGCCATGCCACTCGACCAATGTCTTATCTATGTGACCCAACTGCAGATCTGGTGCGGTGTCTGGCACGCTCAGCCGCCAGAGGCATTCGTCGCCTTGCAGCTTGAAGAAATCCATGTTTTGATGCCGCAAAAATTGCCAATCGGCCGCCACAGTAGCATTACCTGAATCGGCATTTTGCAGCTTGCCACCCATTTTATGGATGGCCGCCTCAACGGCGGCAACCGCGCCACGCAAACGCACGTACAAAACACCATTGCCTGCTTCTTGAATCCAGCAACTGGCGTTCAGCGGCAGAGGCTGCGCACCCCATGTATTGAGCATGTTGATCGCCTCAGCTTGCGAACATTCAAATTTCAAAGTCGCCTCTGCGGGGGCAATGGACAACACTTTGAGGGAGACTTCAGTGATCAACCCAAGCGTGCCCATAGAGCCAGCCATCAGGCGGCTCACATCATAACCAGCCACGTTTTTCATCACCGTGCCGCCAAAGCGCAAGGCTTCGCCTTTGCCATTGACCATGTTGACGCCCAACACAAAGTCTTTCACGCTGCCGCTGCTGGCACGGCTTGGGCCGCTTAAACCGGCGGCAACCATGCCACCCACGGTGGTTTTAGCCAATTCTGCACCAAAATGCGGCGGTTCAAAGGGTAAGCATTGGTTCTTTTCAGCCAACACGGCTTCTAATTCAGCCAAAGGTGTGCCCGCTTTGACGGTGACGACCAATTCGCTGGGCTCGTAACTGGTGATGCCATTCAAGCCCGTCGTGTCTAGAATTTCACCTTGTAACGACTGACCGTAAAAGTCTTTCGTACCGCCGCCGCGAATTCTGAGCGGCGTGACCGCGCTTGCGGCGGCTTTGATGCACTCAACAACACCTTGTAAAGCGTTTGACATCGTCAATCTTGGTAGAAATTCACCGGCAAACCCGGCACATCCACCTGCATGGAAAACACATGCCCAGCCAGCGGCTGCGCCTTCATCTCTTCGGCAGGCCGCATGAAATTAGAGGTGGTGATGAACAGGGTTTTCATGTCGTCGCCGCCAAAGCACGGCATGGTGGTGCAGCGTGTGGGGGTAGGAATATCGGCCAACAGTTTGCCGGACGGTGCAAATTTCAGAATCCGCTGACCGTCATACATGGCGATGTAGTAGTTACCTCGGGTATCGACCGCGCAGCCGTCTGGGCGACCTTGGTAGCTCACACCCAGGGTATTTTCAGGTGTCCAGCCGGCTGGTTTGGCGTCAAATTTCTGGAAAACACGTTTGTTAGACATGCTGCCCGTTGTTTCGTCCCAATCCCACGCGTGGATGATTTGATCTACCGTGTCTGCCCAGTAAATCGTTTTGTTGTCGGGCGACCAGCCCAGGCCGTTGGCCAAAATCGCGTCTTTTTGCACGATTTCAAATTTGGGTGGGTTTTTATGCGTCAGCGTGTCACGTGCATCCAGACGGTACAAAGCGGCCAAGCGCTCGGTACGCGGCTCAAACATGCTGCCCGCCCAAAAGCGGCCTGCGGTGTCGCATTTACCATCGTTAAAGCGCTGGGTGGCGGTGTCGTAGTTGACCGAGGCGATTTTCACCAACTCTGACTGCCAATGCGCCGCGCGGTAAATGCCGTCGCGCAGAGCAATGATCAAACCACCGCGCTTGGCCGGTGCAATGCAGCCAGGCTCTTGCGACATATCCCAGCCCTCGGTCACCATGCCGTCTAAGCTGGCACGGTGGATTTTTTTACCGGGGATATCGATCCAATACAGCATTTTTTCTGTGGGATGCCAAAAAGGCGATTCGCCCAACATGTCAGGGGCGGTGCTGACTTTGGTCCAAACGGGTTGCTGTGCGCTTGAATTGACGCTCATGTGGCTAGTGTCTCCATTGTTTTTAAAACCTGCTCAGCGCTGATGTCATGCAGGCAGCGCGTATGACCAAATTCACATTCTCGCGCAAAACAGGGGGCGCAATCGAGTGCGAGCTGATAAGTAGGGTCATTTTTTAACCACAGCACTTTTGCTGAAGCGTTCAAAGGCGGCGTGTGCAGCGGACTGGAAGAGCCAAAAATAGCGACTTGCGACACACCCAGTGCGGCCGCCACATGCATCAACCCTGAGTCATTACTCACTATATATTTTGTAGCTGCTATAATAGCAAATGCGCTGGCTAGAGATGTTTTTCCTGCTAAATTTAGGCATTTATTGGGCTGCTGAATATTGACAGGTGCTGCAATAGATTCGCACAACTCAAACTCTTTACCAGAGCCCAGCAGCACGATTGGCACATCTAACTTCAATGCCAGATCCACAAAATGCTGCGCCGGCCAGCGCTTGGCAGAGCCAAACTCCGCACCGGGCGAAAAAACAACATAGTTGCTGCGCTGCAAACCCAGCTCGGCCAAGGTGGATTGCACCTCAGCGTTATTCAAAGTTAACTGCGGGATATCGGTCTGATAGCCCGTTTTCGGATGCTCTTCACCACTCAAAGCCGAGTAAAACGCCACCATGGGCGGCTTATTCGTCGGGTTTTTGAGTCTGTGCGTCAAAAAACCCACCCGAGCTTCGCCCATGTAGCCAATACGCTTCGGGATACCCGCAAACAAAGGCAGCAGCGCACTTTTGAGTGAATTGGGCAGCACATAAGCCGCGTCAAACGGCTGCGGGCGGCGGCTGAAATCCAGCGCAATGCGCCGCCGCGCCGCAAACTGCAAACCACCGTGCGCAAAAGGAAATTCGACCACCTCGGCTACGCTAGGCATGGCGCGGTACACCGGCGCAACCCACGGCAGCGCCCCCACGGTGAGCCGCTCGCCCCGCGCCTGCAGACGGCGCATCAGCGGCTCGGTCATCACCGCATCGCCAATCCACTGGGGGGCGATGATAAGGGAATTAGTGCCCACCAGCGTAGTGTTCGCCCGCTTTCAAGGCGTAAACCGTGCCGCAATACGCGCATTTGGCGCTGCCGGTGCGGCCCACATCTAAGAAAACCTTGGGGTGATTGCTCCACACCGGCATGCCTGCCTTGGGGCTGGGACAGAATACGCCGCCTTGGTGGTTCAAATCGGACGCTAAGACTTCGACAGTGCTAGATGTATGGGGCGTTGTTGACATGGTTAATCCTCTGAATGCCTTGATTTTAAGCGGCTGAGAGCGGTTTTTCGACTTCTTCTTTAGCTACTTCAGCTTGCTCCTCAGCTTGGCCAGGTCGAAACAACGCCCAACTTTGCAGTTTGCCGTTTAAAAACGTACAAGTTACGTGCGATTGTGTGCCGTCTGTCCAACGGAAAACCTCAGGCTGCTCATCTTTGACGCTCAACAGCTCGCCCAAAGCCTTGGTCATAGCGATAACATGCATCAGCGTCTTGCCCTTTTGAAGTTTGGCGTTCAGCATCACCGCGCTGGCCACATAGCCGATGGGGCGGTTTGCCGCACGCTTGAGCACTTGCATCATGCGGCTGAAATGCAGCAGCGCCCAAGTAACCAGGCCAGAGGCGACGATAGCCACACCAGACCATTGGTAATAGGTGTGAGCCATAACAAACGCAGCGGCTACGATGATAAAGGTGATAGTTTTTTGGAACATGCTCATGAAAAGTAAGAGTAATGGGAGATTATCCCTTAGCCCACATCTTGTCATTCCCGCGGAGGCGGGAATCCATGGTGACGCGTCATGGATTCCCGCCTTCACGGGAATGACGGCTATCTATTACTATTATTTTTATAGCTGTTTAGGCAATAAATATAACGGCTAGAGACAAATTAGAGTCCCCGTACAACTGCCATCGCCTCCTCAATTCGCTCCACAGCATGAATCGTCAACCCTTCAAAGCCAGGGTTGTCCTTCGCGCCCTTTTTCGGCGCATTGGCTTTGGGCACAATAGCAACGCTGAAACCGAGTTTGGCAGCTTCTTTCAGGCGCTCTTGGCCACGCGGGGCGGGACGCACTTCACCGGCCAAGCCGACTTCACCAAAGGCGATGAAGCCTTTAGGCAGCGGTTTGCCGCGCAGGCTGGAGGTGATGGACAGCATCACCGCCAAATCTGCAGCCGGCTCGCTGATGCGGACACCACCGACGGCGTTGACAAACACGTCTTGATCCATACAAGCAACGCCCGCGTGGCGGTGCAGCACAGCCAACAGCATCGCCAGACGGTCTTTGTCCAAACCGACGCTCAATCGCCGAGGACTCGGGCCACCACTGTCGACCAGCGCCTGGATTTCCACCAACATCGGCCGTGTGCCCTCTAACGTTACCATGACGCAACTACCCGGCACGGGCTCGGTGTGCTGGCTCAAAAAGATGGCGCTGGGGTTGCTGACGCCTTTCAAACCCTTTTCGGTCATCGCAAACACACCGATTTCATTGACCGCACCGAAACGGTTTTTGATCGCGCGTACCAAGCGGAAGCTGCTGTGGGTGTCGCCCTCAAAGTACAACACCGTGTCAACCATGTGCTCCAGCACGCGCGGGCCGGCCAGCGCGCCCTCTTTGGTGACGTGGCCGACCAGCACGATGGCGGTGCCGCTGCTTTTGGCATAGCG
>JAYUJX010000269.1:0-1634 GCA_043764955.1 Polaromonas sp. | reverse complement strand
TGCGATGCTGTTTGGGCTTGTACATGAATTTGAGTCGTCAAACCTAAACAGATCAATCCCGCAGTCAGCGCGTTAATCACGAATGTATGCATCTTCATAGTGCTTTCCCAACATTAGCAACTTCAGCTTTACCAGAAGTTTTGTCAATCACATAAAAACCATCTGCAGCAACGGTTTGCCACAGGCCAGCTTCTGAGAACGGCCACTGCACGCGAACTTTGACTGTCGTTGCAGCACCCAAACCGAAATGCATCCAACCCGAATGCCCACTAGCATGGCCACCGCCTACGGTGAGCTCTTGGCGGACAATGCCTTGTTTGCCCAAGTGCTTCATCGCATCGCCCAGGTCAACCTCTACCCACGCGCCTACCGCATCTTTGTTGCCACCAGCTTGCTTCAAACGCAACTGCAGCCAATGGCCATTTGCACCCATTTGTTGTGGTTTATCGGCCGTGCCTGTGCCCAAATTGCGCCAGAGCTGTGCTTTGTCCCAGCGGTTCACCACCACCATGTCGAGCAAGCCATCACCGTTCAAATCAGCGAGCATGCCACCACGCCCACGACGTACGCTAGAGATGTTGGCAAGTTGCCCCGCTTCAAAAAACCTACCATCAGCTTGTTGTAACAACAGGTTATTTGGGTCTAGCGCTGCAAAATCAGGCATGGTGGAGATATTGCCTTTGACGATGAAGATGTCGGCCAGACCGTCATGGTTGACATCGGCAAACTGCGAATGCCAAGCGGTCGAGGGATGAATATCGCCGCCTACATAGGGGCGATGCGCTGTCACACCACGCTTGTACGCCATATCGACATACTCAGGCTTATCGGCCTTGCCAGTGGCACTGAGTTGCAGCTTTTGCAGCTTGTTGTCCGCCATGCTGGTCAAATACAGCTCCGGGTAGCCATCGCCATCGATGTCTTGGCTGGCAATGCCCATGCCCCAAATTTGCATAGGCTTCCAGCCCTGCGCTTCGGTGTACAAGCTAGGCTGCTGGCCGGTGGCAATTTTCCAAAGCTGCTCTTGTCCACCTTTGTAAAATTCGCGGTCATTGCTGACGCGTAAATCTGGCGTGCCTTTGCGCCCCCAATCTGAAAACAACATCGACAAAGCGCAATACGATGGCTCTAGTTTGACCGGTGCAGCAAAACCGTTGCCGGCGCTATTCGGGCGCAATAAAACGCCCGGCGTGCAACTGCCCCAAGGAAACTCTGGTTTAGTGCGGTCAATATAAGTGCCAATGGCGAACGTCGGCCATTTTTGACCACGCTCCCAAGTCGCCGAAAAAGCCGTGTGCCATTCGTTACCTGTTTTGACGCCCCATTTGCTGGTTGCACGCTCAAATTTGCAAGCACCTAAACCACGGAAGACTTCAACTTCACCCACACGCAGCACCACCAAATCGGTGTTGCCATCGCTATCAACATCTAAAGGATATGCACCTATAGCGTTGGTCAATTCCAAGCCAGTGCGCTCTTCTTGCAGCTTGATAGCACCACCACGGGCACTTTTGTTACGATAAAACTTGGCTTTGTTTACGCCAGCGGTAACGTAGATTTCGGGTAAACCATCAGCATCACAGTCAAATGTGGCAACACCACCGCCGACCATGAATTCATCGTCCCCTTCAAAG
>JAYUJX010000268.1:0-5843 GCA_043764955.1 Polaromonas sp. | reverse complement strand
AGGGCGGCTTTGTGATGCTGATTTTGGTTTTTTTCATGTCTAGCTTCTTGGACAACATTGCCGCCGCCATGATTGGTGGCACGATGGCCGCTGTTTTTATATAAACGCAAGGTACATATCGGCTTTTTGGCAGCTATTGTTGCCGCCAGTAACGCGGGTGGCGCGGGCAGTGTGGTGGGTGATACCACCACCACGATGCTTTGGATTGGCGGCGTCGCACCAGCACAGGTTTTTGAAGCTTATGTGGGTTCATTCGTCGCTTTGGGGATCTTTGGCGTGATCGCCGCACGCCAGCAGCATGGTTACCAGCCGATTTTGAAATATGCACCGCAAGGTGCGCACGTGCATTGGGCGCGCCTTTGCATCGTTGGCATCATTTTGCTCAGCGCTGTGGGTGCCAATGTGTTTTTCAATTTAAACTATCCCGCTGTTTTGGGCAGTTTCCCAGTCATTGGGGTAGCGGTTTGGGTGGCTATTTTGGCAACGACGCCGTGGCGCAAATCGACATGGAGCCTGCTGCCTGACGCTTTCAAAGGCAGCGTCTTTTTGCTATCCTTGTTGATGTTCGCCTCCATGATGCCGGTGCAACACTTGCCCGTAGCATCTTGGCAAAGTGCATTCGGCTTGGGCTTTTTGAGTGCTGTGTTTGACAACATTCCGCTCACCGCACTGGCTTTGAAGCAAGGCGGCTACGACTGGGGCTTTTTGGCCTACGCCGTCGGTTTTGGTGGCAGCATGCTGTGGTTTGGCTCCTCAGCCGGTGTGGCTTTGAGTAATATGTACCCTGAGGCCAAGTCAGTGGGCGCTTGGATCAAAGGCGGCTGGCACATCGCACTGGCTTATGTGGTCGGTTTTGCCGTGTTGTTGGCCGTGGTCGGCTGGCACCCAGAACTCAAACTGAAAAGAGGCAATGCCGTACCGATATCCGAAGTACCTGTAGAGGTAAATGCAGCTCCACTAAAACTATAATTGCTATATATTTAATAGCATACTAGGAAATAGATACGCCGGCTAATTGCCAATTTGATACCAATTTTCATGCATAAAATGGACAAACAAAAAATACTCGTTACCCGTGCCATCTTCCCTGAAACACTTGAGAAATTAGCGCAGCATTTCGAGGTTGAATCCAACCAATCAGATGACATCTGGACAAAGCAACAGCAGATAGACAGGCTGCAAGGCAAAGTCGGCGCTTTCACGTTTGGCTTAGAGCGCATCGACGCCGAGCTGTTAGCAGCCTGCCCACAGCTCAAAATCTGCGCCAACATGACGGTGGGGTACAATAATTTCGACCTGTCTGCGATGACTGCGGCCGGCGTGGTCGGCACCAATGCCCCCGATACCTTGACCGAAACCACGGCTGATTTTGGCTTTGCGCTCTTGATGGCAACCGCTAGACGCGTGACTGAGAGCGAACATTTCCTGCGCGCTGGCAAGTGGAAAAGCTGGCGGTTTGACATGTTTGCCGGCGGCGAAGTGCATGGCAGCACGATGGGCATCATCGGCATGGGCAAAATTGGACAAGCAATTGCCAAACGCGGTGCTTTTGGCTTTGGCATGCAGGTGATTTATAACAACCGCTCGCGCCTAGACGCGGCGACGGAATCGGCCTGCCAAGCCCATTACGTCACCAAAACCGAGCTTTTACAAACGGCAGACCACGTCATGCTTGTTGTGCCGTACTCCGCAGAGTCGCACCACACCATAGGCGCAGCAGAGTTGGCGCTGATGAAACCGACGGCGAATTTGATCAACCTCGCGCGTGGAGGCATTGTGGACGATGCGGCTTTGGCTGTAGCACTGAAAAACCGCCAAATCGCCGCTGCGGGGCTGGATGTTTTTGAGGGCGAACCGTCGGTTCACCCAGATTTGCTGACGGTGCCAAATGTTGTGCTGACGCCCCACATCGCCAGCAGCACTGTGCCTACGCGTATGGCGATGGCGAACAAGGCGGTGGATAACTTGGTCGGATTTTTGCTCAACGGTAAAGCGGTTTCATCGCTAAATTAAGCTGTTTATATATCCAGCATCGAACGGATTAGACAGTAGAATTGAAGCATGGATGCTGCTAATTTAAACCCCGCTGTCGTGATTTGGTCTTTTCTAGCCTTGGTGGTGTTCAACATCATCGTTGTGCTTTGGTTTGCCGTACGCAAAGCCGATAAACGGGCGACCGAAGCGGCCGTGCAAGGAAAGGTGGAGCTTTTGAGCGCGGTGTCATCAACATCAGAACGCTTAGCGCGTGAGCTGCGCCGTGAAATCACCGAGTCGTCTCGCGGCGGAAGGCAAGAGTTGACGCAGAGTTTCGGCGCTTTCCAGCAAGCGGTGGTGCTGCAAAGTGGTGAAGCGTTTCGCACGCAAAACATGCAGATTGATGCACTGACCGTTCAATCTAGCCAGCAACTCGCCGCGCTGCAAAAAACGTTGGCCGACACGCTGACGACCCAACTTCAAGGCTTGAGCGAGTCCAACGCCCGCCGCATGAACGAGGTGCGAGACACCATGGAAAAGCAGCTCACGCAGTTGCAAACCACTAATTCCGCCAAGCTCGACGAAATGCGCGCCACAGTAGATGAAAAATTGCAAAATACGTTGCAAGCGCGCTTGGGAGAGAGTTTCAAACAAGTGGCAGACCGTTTAGAACAAGTCCACAAAGGTTTGGGCGAAATGCAAACGTTGGCGCAGGGCGTGGGTGATCTGAAGCATCTGCTCACCAACGTCAAAACGCGAGGTATTTTTGGAGAAGCGCAATTGGCCAGTTTGCTGGAGCAGGTGTTCACCGTTGACCAATATGGCGCACAAATTGCCACCAAACCCGGCAGCAAAAACATGGTCGATTTTGCCGTCAAACTGCCAGGCAAGTCCCATGATGGCGAGCCGCTGTGGTTGCCTATTGATGCGAAATTCCCGAACGAAGACTACGAGCGTCTGCTAGACGCACAAGGCAACGCGGATGTACTCGGTGCAGAAGCAGCAGGCAAAGCGCTGGAGCTGCGTATTCGTTTAGAAGCCAAATCGATGTCCGAAAAGTACATTGAACCGCCTTACACCACCGATTTTGCGATTTTGTTTTTACCCACAGAAGGCTTGTACGCTGAAGTGCTGCGCCGCCCAGGTTTGATGGAAGTCCTGCAACGCGAGCACCGTATCACACTTGCCGGGCCGACCACGCTGCTGGCAATGCTCAGTTCACTGCAAATGGGTTTCAGGACGCTGGCTTTAGAGAAACGCTCCAGCGAAGTGTGGCAAGTGCTGGGCGCTGTGAAGACGGAGTTTGGTAAGTTTGGAGATGTCTTATCAAAAGTTAAAAGTCAAGCTCAAACTGTTGTGAATACCTTGGATCAAGCCCAAACACGTAGTAACGTGATGCATAGAGCCTTGCGCAGTGTGGAGGCTTTGACGGATGAGCAAGCTGTCAAAGTATTACCTATAAATCAGATAGACAATGAAGATGAACAATGACGATGGTTAGGTGGTTGCGGAATGCGCTGGTTTGTTCTGTAGTGGCTTGCGCAGCGCTTTATGTGACTGTCTATATTGCGCTTACGCAGCGCGCATACGCTTTTAGTCATGATGCTAAGTTGCCGCTTACTTCCAGCCCTACGGTCGTCGTATTGGGCAATCGGGCGAAGATCAAAGGGGTTCCTAATATTTGTATGACGGGGCGTGTAGACAAAGCTATGGAATTGTTAAGTCAATATGGTGGAACCACACTTTTGGTTTCTGGTGGCGCAGACCCGGTAGAAGAAATTTTTGAGTCACAGGTGATGGCCAATTACGCTATGAGCAAAGGATTTTCAGGAAATTTGATTCAAGAAAAAGAGTCAACAACAACCCATGAAAATTTAAAATTTTCAAATATTTTACTTCGCAATGCAGGTGCAAAAACGGTGGTTATTGTGTCTGAACCCCATCACTTATGGCGAGCTAGTTTGTTGGCCCGTGGGCAGGGTTTTCAGCAACAATTTGATTTGCATTTTGTCGCCGCAAAAACGGAGTGTTGGAATACCCAAGGGATGTTCTCAGTAGGCGCAGTTCGGGAGCCGCTAGCCTTGATTAAAAACTATCTGCAAGGGTATTTTTAGATGCGCCCTAAAAAGTTTAGGTCAGTTGATAAAAGGTTTTAATTGTTGACCAAGCTACCTGTGGATCGTCGGTGTAAGTAAACAAAGCCAAGTCTTCCTTTGAAATCGTACCTTCTTCCACCATCACGTCAAAATTGATCAAGCGCTTCCAGTAATCGACGCCAAACAAAACGATGGGTACGGGCTTGGCTTTGCGGGTTTGCACCAAAGTCAGCACTTCAAACAACTCGTCCATGGTTCCCATACCGCCAGGAAAGGCGACAAGCGCTTTGGCACGCATCATGAAATGCATTTTACGCAGCGCGAAGTAGTGGAATTTGAAGTTCAGTGAAGGCGACACGTAAGGGTTGCCGCTTTGTTCATGCGGCAACGCAATGTTCAGCCCCACCGTCAAAGCGCCCAAATCATGCGCCCCGCGATTGGCTGCTTCCATGATGCCAGGGCCGCCGCCCGTGCAAATGTAGAGGCGATCTTTGGGCGGTTTGCGTGCGCCATAGCCTGCTACCAAACGAGAAAATTGCCGTGCTTGCTCGTAATACTGGGCGTTATGCATCTTTTGTGTGGCTGATTCAATCGCTTGATCATCACCAGATGCTATCGCCGCTTGCTGAGCCCGCAACGCATCTTCGGGCGCAAAGAAACGCGCACTCCCAAAAACGACAACCGTGTTTTCTATCCCCAGCGCTTGCATTTCCAATTCCGGCTTGAGCATCTCCAGCTGCATGCGCAAACCACGCGTCTCGCGGCGCAGTAAAAATTCGGGGTCTGCAAAAGCCAAACGGTAGGCATCTGCATGAAGCGGGCTGCCTTCGTTGGCGTGGTGTTGTAGTTCGGCCCAAGCGTTGGCAAGGCGGGAAACGTTGAGGTCTTGTGTGTTCTGCATGATGCTATTGTGGATGAAATTTACGGTCATAAAAAAAGGCTCATAAAGAGCCTTTTAAGGTGCAAATAGATTGCAAGTCTAAAACTTAAACACGCTTGCGGTACTCACCGGTACGCGTATCAATCTCAACCATATCGCCTTGGGCCACGAAAATTGGCACACCGATTTCGAAGCCGGTGGCCAATTTGGCGGGTTTCAGCACTTTGCCGGATGTGTCGCCTTTGACGGCGGGCTCGGTCCACTCGATCACGCGTTGAACGCTGGTGGGGACTTCAACAGAGATGGCTTTGCCTTCGTAGAACACCACTTCCAGCTCCATGCCGTCTTCGAGGTAGTTCAGCGCGTCGCCCATGTTTTCGGCTTCGACTTCGTACTGGTTGTACTCGGTGTCCATGCACACGTACATAGGCTCAGCGAAGTACGAGTAGGTGCAGTCTTTTTTGTCCAACACGATTTGGTCAAATTTGTCATCAGCGCGGAACACTTGCTCGGTGTTGAACGTGCCGATCAAGCTCTTCAGCTTCATGCGCACCGTAGCCGCACCACGGCCACCGCGAGCGTATTCTGTTTTCAGGACAATCATAGGGTCCTTACCGTGCATAACGACGTTGCCTGCGCGGATTTCTTGAGCGATTTTCAATGCCATAGTGGTACTTCTTAACGGTTCTGTGAGTGAAATTTATTCGAATTATGAAAAGCTTTATTAGAAGCTTTGTTCAAAGCATCATTCGAAGTTAGCCCATGATTTTAGCCGTTTTTCTCAGCGAAAGCGATCAGGCTTGAAGCCAAATCGCTTTGTAATCGCAGTTTCTTGCTTAAATTTTCAGCAGTTTGTGCCCAAATCTGCAAGTCGAGTTGTGGAAAATGCGGCA
>JAYUJX010000267.1:0-1642 GCA_043764955.1 Polaromonas sp. | reverse complement strand
TCTTCAAACCACGATAGCGTACCTTCATAAACCCAAACTGGCGTTTGATCACCCGAAACGGGTGCTCCACTTTGGCTCGAATCCCTGCCTTTAACTTCTCTGCCTTGTCTATCAGGGCATCTGCTTCATTGTCTTTGTTCAGCGCTTTGCGCTTGCCCGGGCGCATGGCGATGTGCCACTTGATGTTGGGTTTGGCGTCTGCGCGTTTTTCAATGCCTTGGTAGCCTGCGTCGCCAAAGGCGACGCTCTCTTGTCCGTGCAACAAACTGTTGCCCTCTACGATGTCATGCACGTTGCCTGATGTGCCACGAACTGTGTGCACCAAACCAGACTGGGCATCCGCGCCAATGTGCGCTTTCATGCCGAAGTACATTTGCTCGCCCTTTTTGCTCGAATGCATCTCGGGGTCACGGGCGTGGTCTTTGTTCTTGGTCGATGAGGGGGCGGCTATCAAGGTGGCATCTACGGCGGTGCCCGCTTTGAGCAGTAGACCGCGTTGGGTCAACAGTTCGTTGACGGTGGCGAGGATTTGTTCCGCCAGTTTGTACTTCTCCAGCCTATGGCGAAAGCGCAGGATGGTCGATTCGTCGGGCAGGCGGCTAAATTCTTGAAGCTGGGCAAACTCTCGCAGCAGTGGGGTGTCAAAGAAGGCTTCTTCCATGGCTGGATCTGACAAGGTAAACCATTGCTGCATGAAGTGGGTGCGCAGCATGGTTTGTAAAGAAAATGGTGGTCTGCCTGTCTTGCCTTCGGGGTAGTACGGGGCAATCACTTCAACCAAATCACCCCAGGGTATGACTTGTTCCATCTGTTCCAAGAAGACTTGTTTGCGTGTCTTTTTGAGGTTCAGATTCAACTTCAATGCTGCTTGTTTCGTGCTTTGTATTTTATGAGCCATGTCGCTGGCCTTAACTGAGGCTGGCTGGACTTATGCAGAGTTTCCCTAACTTCAAGACATTGCTTTGCCTTAATCCTGTAGCCAAGGCAAACATCACAGAATCACGCTGATGCTGGGGTAGTTCTTGAAGCAGGGCTTGCGCCTCGCGAGGAGACAAAGACCGTTTTTTGTCGGCAGTTTCTTTAAAGAGCTTGATTTTTGGTACTTTCTCCACCCATTGCCAATCGTCTCGCGACTTTTTAAGAATTGATCGAATCAATGCCAAATAACGGTAGGTGGGAGCTTTTGATGCCTCTTTTAACTTAGCTGCTCGTATCGTATCAATCACATGTAAAGTGATTTCATTCAAATTGAGCTTTCCCACATACTGATCTAACCAGTAGACCCACCCCAGCATAAAAATCCGGCAGGTAGGTGTGCGGCTGGTGGAAGCGGGGATTGAGCCACCAACCTTCTTGCGGCTTGACCCACTGGATGGCTGTTGACGGCACGCCCTGTGACAACAGCCAAACACAGACGTCCATCGCCGTCTTTCCTGCACCGATCACCACAACCCGCTCGGGTCGGTCCGCCATGTGCACGACGTCTCCAGCAGCCACACAGCGTACGCCGTCTGCTATTTCAAATGGAGGCGCACTGGTAGCTGGAATTTTCCCCTCTAGGTAGGTGGTATCGATGACCTTTCGACGCACGTGAACCTCATGTGTTGCGCCTGTAAGGCGGTAGGTCAATTGGTGCCGGCTC
>JAYUJX010000266.1:0-5877 GCA_043764955.1 Polaromonas sp. | reverse complement strand
CTCGGTTAATACAAAGTTGCAAGGCTAGTAGTGATCGGGTATCTGCCTAACGGAAGTGCTGCGAGTGGTTCGCAGTGTGGACGACAGGCCCAAGACTGATCGATAGCATTCAATTGTGGATGCCATTGGGGAAGTTGGGAATAAACGAAATGATCCAAACAGAAACACGATTAGATGTTGCCGATAACACCGGCGCGAAGTCCGTACTGTGCATAAAGGTGCTCGGTGGTTCTAAGCGTCGCTACGCGAGCGTAGGTGATGTTATCAAGGTAAGTATTAAAGAAGCTGCTCCACGCGGTCGCGTCAAAAAAGGCGAGATCTACAGCGCGGTAGTGGTGCGTACGGCTAAAGGTATTCGTCGCGCTGACGGATCATTGGTTAAATTTGACGGCAATGCAGCAGTTTTGCTCAACGCCAAGTTGGAGCCTATCGGCACCCGCATCTTTGGACCAGTGACGCGTGAATTGCGTACTGAGAAGTTCATGAAGATCGTGTCATTGGCTCCTGAAGTTTTGTAAGGACGCATCCATCATGAACAAAATTCGCACAGGCGACGAAGTGGTTGTGCTCACAGGGCGTGACAAAGGCAAGCGCGGTAAGGTGTCCGTTCGCCACAGTGAGACGCACGTCATTGTTGACGGCATCAACATGGTTAAAAAGCATGCCAAGCCAAACCCGATGAAGGGCGTGACTGGCGGCATCGTTGAGAAAACCATGCCTATTCACCAGTCTAACGTGGCTATCTTCAATGCTGCTAGCGGTAAGGCTGATCGCGTAGGTATCAAATTAACTGCTGATGCCGATGGCAAAGTAGTGCGCGCACGCGTCTACAAGTCAACTGGCTTAGAAATCAAGGCGGCATAATCATGGCACGTTTACAACAACAATACCGTGAGACAATTGCTCCTGCGATGGTTGCCAAGTTTGGCTACACATCAGCGATGCAAGTGCCTCGTTTGACAAAAATCACGCTCAATATGGGTGTGAGCGAAGCGGTCTCTGACAAGAAAGTCATGGACAACGCAGTTGCCGACCTCACAAAAATCGCGGGTCAAAAACCTGTGGTGACTGTGGCGAAGAAGCCGATCGCTGGTTTTAAAATCCGCGAAGGCCAAGCCATTGGTTGTATGGTCACTTTACGTGGCGTACAGATGTGGGAATTCTTGGATCGTTTCGTGACTGTGGCTTTGCCTCGCGTCCGTGACTTCCGTGGTATCTCTGGTCGTGCATTTGATGGTCGTGGTAACTACAACATCGGCGTTAAAGAGCAGATCATTTTCCCTGAAATTGAATACGACAAAGTTGATGCTTTGCGCGGTCTCAATATCAGTATCACCACAACGGCTAAAACTGATGAAGAGTGCAAAGCATTGCTCACAGCGTTCCGTTTTCCGTTCAAAAACTGAGGTGACACGTGGCTAAACAAGCATTAATTCAACGCGAAATCAAGCGCGACAAATTGGTTGCAAAGTACGCAAAAGTACACGCAGACAACAAAGCAATTGCTAATGATGCAAAAGCAACCGAAGAGCAGCGTGCTGCTGCTCGCTTGGTTTTGCAAAAGCTCCCGCGCAACGCGAACCCGACTCGTCAACGTAACCGTTGCGCGATCACAGGTCGTCCACGTGGTACGTTCCGTCAGTTCGGCTTGGCTCGCGCCAAGATCCGTGAGATGGCTTTCGCTGGGAATATTCCCGGTATCACCAAAGCCAGCTGGTAAGTCAGGAGATTAAACATGAGCATGAGTGATCCAATCGCCGACTTGCTAACTCGCATTCGTAATGCGCAGATGGTGGCGAAGCCCGCAGTAGCGGTGCCCTCTTCTAAAGTAAAAGTGGCTATTGCCCAAGTCTTAAAAGACGAAGGTTATATTGATAGCTTTGAAGTAAAAACTGAAGGCGGCAAAGCTGAGCTTCAAATTACTTTGAAATACTATGCAGGTCGTCCCGTGATTGAGCGCATCGAGCGCGTCAGTCGCCCAGGTCTACGTGTCTATAAAGGCCGTGATGACATTCCTCAAGTCCAAAACGGCATGGGTGTTGCCATTGTGACTACGCCACAAGGCGTTATGACAGATCGCAAAGCACGCGCCACCGGTATCGGTGGTGAAGTGTTGTGCTACGTCGCTTAATTTAATTAATGCACGGCACACAGGAGAAATAATAAATGTCACGAATTGGAAAAATGCCAGTGTCCATCCCAGAGGGTGTGGATGTGGCGATTAATAACGGCACGATCAATATCAAGGGTACGGGGGGCGCATTGTCTCTCGCGCAAAATGCATTGGTTAGCATCGTCAACAATGCTGGTGCGCTCACTTTCGCTCCGGCAAATGAGTCGCGTGAAGCAAATGCCATGACTGGCACGATGCGTCAGCTGGTCAACAATATGGTTGTTGGTGTGACCAAGGGTTTTGAGAAAAAATTGACCTTGATTGGTGTGGGTTACAAGGCGGCAGCGTCTGGTAACAAGCTCAATCTGGCAGTTGGTTACTCTCACCCTGTCAACAAAGACATGCCGACTGGTATCACGGTGGCAACACCTTTGCCAACAGAAATTATCATCAAAGGTGCAGACCGCCAACGTGTTGGTCAAATTGCAGCCGAGATTCGTGCTATTCGTCCACCAGAGCCTTACAAAGGCAAGGGTATCCGTTATTCGGACGAGAAGATCACGATCAAAGAGACTAAGAAGAAATAAGGAACTGCACCATGTTGACCAAAAAACAGCAGCGACTACGTCGTTCACGTCAGACTCGAATTCGTATCGCTATTCAAGGCGTTGCACGCTTGACTGTCAATCGTACAAATTTGCATATTTATGCCAGCGTCATTTCTGGCGATGGTACCAAGGTGTTGGCTTCAGTTTCAACAGCTGCTGCTGATGTTCGTGCCAAGTTGGGCGAATCAGGCAAAGGTAGTAATGTTGCAGCAGCGCAAGCTGTTGGAACCATGATTGCTGAAAAAGCAAAAGCTGCCGGTGTTGAAAAAGTTGCGTTTGATCGCGCAGGCTTTGCTTACCACGGTCGTGTTAAAGCACTGGCTGAAGCTGCACGTGCAGCTGGCTTGCAGTTCTAAATTGCGCTACTAAGCGATAGGAAAATATTATGGCAAAAATGCAAGCAAAAATGCAAGGTAAACCAGAAGGTCCTGAAGACGGCATGCGCGAAAAGATGATCGCGATCAACCGCGTAACCAAAGTGGTTAAGGGTGGTCGGATTTTAGGTTTCGCAGCTTTGACAGTTGTTGGGGACGGTGATGGTCGCGTTGGCATGGGTAAAGGCAAATCAAAAGAAGTGCCTGCAGCTGTGCAAAAAGCGATGGAAGAGTCACGTCGCCAATTGGTTAAAGTGTCATTGAAAAATGGCACCATCCATCACAAAGTCATGGGTCACCATGGCGCTGCAAGTGTGATGGTTGCTCCAGCACCCAAAGGTACTGGCATTATTGCTGGTGGCCCAATGCGCGCAGTTTTTGAAGTAGTGGGTATCACTGATATCGTGGCTAAAAGCCATGGTTCTAGCAACCCTTACAACATGGTGCGAGCCACCTTGGATGCCCTGAAAAAAGTAACAACTCCCTCTGATGTAGCTGCCAAGCGCGGCAAAAGCATTGAAGACATTTTTGCTTAAATTGAGAGTAAGAACATGACGACACAACAAACAGTCAAACTCCAATTGGTACGTAGCCCTATTGGATGCAAAGAATCTCACCGCGCCACAGTGCGTGGTTTGGGTTTGCGCAGAGTTAACAGCACCAGCGAGCTGGTGGATTCTCCCGCAGTTCGCGGCATGATTAACAAGATCAGCTACCTGATCAAAGTACTATAAGAGGCCAGTGATGGAATTAAATAACATCAAGCCTGCTGATGGCGCAAAACATTACAAACGCCGCGTAGGTCGCGGTATCGGTTCTGGCATCGGTAAAACTGCTGGGCGTGGTCACAAAGGTCAAAAGTCTCGTACAGGCGGCTACCATAAAGTCGGTTTTGAAGGCGGTCAAATGCCTATGCAGCGCCGTTTGCCTAAGCGCGGTTTTAAATCTCATTTGCTGAAGTTCAATGCTGAAGTCACTTTGTCAGCGCTCGAGTTGCTCGGCGCTCCAGAAGTTGATATTTTGTCATTGAAGCAGGCTGGTCTGATTGGTGAATTGGCTAAAGTTGTTAAAGTCATCAAGTCTGGCGCAATCACACGTGCTGTCAAGCTTACTGGCATTGGTGCAACTGTTGGCGCTAAAGCAGCTATCGAAGCTGCTGGTGGCAGCATCGCCTAATAGCGTTGCTTCAATCTAACAAGATACTGAAAGCATAAAGAGTGGCAACTGGTTCCAATCAATTAGCAAAAAACGGTAAGTTCGGCGATTTGCGTCGTCGGCTGATGTTTTTGTTGCTAGCCTTGGTGGTGTATCGCATCGGTGCTCACATACCTGTTCCAGGTATTGATCCAGCACAGCTGCAGCAGTTCTTCAAGGGGCAAGAGGGTGGCATATTGAATTTGATCAATATGTTCTCTGGCGGCGCTTTGTCACGCTTTACTATTTTTGCGCTCGGTATCATGCCGTATATTTCGGCCTCCATCATTATGCAATTGCTGGCCTATGTCGTCCCGGCATTTGAGCAAATGAAAAAAGAGGGTGAATCAGGTCGTCGTAAGATCACGCAATATACGCGCTACGGAACTCTTGGTTTGGCTTTGTTTCAAACTATCAGTATTGCCCTGGCTTTGGAGAGCTCGCCTGGTATGGTGATTGAACCAGGTTTTGGTTTTAGAGTAACTGCTGTGATTAGTTTGACGGCTGGAACCATGTTTTTGATGTGGCTCGGTGAACAAATTACCGAACGCGGTTTAGGTAATGGTATTTCAATTTTGATTTTTGCAGGCATAGCTGCAGGATTGCCAAGTGCAGTAAGCGGATTGCTGGAGTTGGTTCGAACTGGTGCCATGAATATCTTGGTTGCAATTGTTATTGTGGCAATTGTTATTGGTGTGACTTACTTTGTTGTGTTTGTAGAGCGCGGCCAGCGTAAGATTTTGGTGAATTATGCACGTCGTCAAGTCGGCAATAAGGTGTATGGCGGTCAATCATCGCATTTGCCATTGAAATTAAACATGGCAGGTGTAATTCCTCCCATCTTTGCGTCTTCCATTATTTTGCTCCCGGCGACTTTGGTTAGTTGGTTAAGCACAGGTGATTCAATGCGTTGGCTTAAAGACATGGCGGGCATGTTGACCCCTGGCCAGCCTATCTATGTCATGTTTTATGCTGCGGCTATCGTATTCTTCTGTTTCTTCTATACGGCTTTAGTTTTCAATAGCCGTGAAACTGCAGACAATTTGAAAAAGAGCGGTGCATTTGTGCCAGGAATTCGTCCAGGTGACCAAACAGCCAAATATATCGACAAAATATTGCTTAGATTAACTTTTGCGGGTGCTATTTACATTACTTTTGTTTGCTTGTTGCCTGAGTTCTTAATTTTGAAATATAATGTTCCCTTCTACTTTGGTGGCACATCGCTTTTAATTATTGTCATTGTGACTATGGATTTCATGGCGCAAGTGCAAAACTACATGATGTCCCAACAGTACGATTCGCTCCTCAAAAAGGCAAACTTCAAGTCATCTTTAGGCACTTGAGTAAATTATGTCCAAAGATGATGTTATTCAAATGGCGGGTGAGGTTGTTGAAAACCTTCCCAACGCAACTTTCCGGGTTAAATTGGAAAATGGGCATATCGTGCTAGGTCATATTTCCGGAAAAATGCGGATGCACTACATTCGTATTTTGCCGGGTGATAAGGTAACGGTTGAGTTAACTCCCTACGATTTAACGCGGGCGAGAATTGTGTTTCGTGCTAAATAAATTAAATTATTTAGTTTTA
>JAYUJX010000265.1:0-1651 GCA_043764955.1 Polaromonas sp. | reverse complement strand
TGGCGGCGTAGTCGCTGCCGGTGCTGTAGACGATGGCGTCTTCACCCGTGGCGGCGATGACTTGGAACTCTTCGCTCAAATCGCCACCAATCGCGCCGCTGTCTGCCGCCACAGCACGGTAGGTTAATCCGAAACGGTCAAAAATCTTGCGGTACGCGCCGGCCATGACCTGGTAGCTGGCTTTGGCGCTGTCCATGTCGCGGTCGAAACTGTAGGCGTCTTTCATGGTGAACTCGCGGCCACGCATCAAGCCGAAGCGTGGGCGGCGCTCATCACGGAATTTGGTCTGGATTTGGTAGAAGTTTTTGGGTAATTGTTTGTAACTTTTGATCTCTTGGCGGGCCAAGTCGGTCACCACCTCTTCACTGGTGGGTTGCACCACAAAATCGCGGTCGTGGCGGTCTTTGATGCGCAGCAGCTCGTCGCCCATTTTCTCGAACCTACCGGTTTCTTGCCAATACTCAGCGGGTTGAATCACGGGCATAGACACTTCAACAGCGCCGGCGCGGTTCATTTCCTCTCGCACAATGGCTTCCACCTTGCGGATGACACGCAAGCCCATGGGCATGTAGGTGTAGATGCCAGCGCCTAGCTTTTTGATCATGCCGGCGCGCATCATCAGCTGGTGGCTGGCAATTTCAGCGTCGGCTGGTGCTTCTTTGAAGGTGGAGATGAAGAATTGAGAGGCTTTCATGGGCTGTGATATTGGTAAATGGTGCTTAGATGTTGAGTATGTTAAAAGGTGATTTCAGGCTATATCGAGTAATTTTAAGTATAGAGGCAAAGAATTTTTCGACTCAACCTCTTGCGAGCTGCAAACCGCTGTGCATAATGGTCTTAATATAAAAATTTAGGGTTTGATTATGCTCGACCGCGAAGGGTTTAGACCCAACGTCGGCATCATCTTGCTCAACCAGAAGAATCAGGTATTTTGGGGCAAACGCATTCGCACCCACTCTTGGCAGTTTCCGCAGGGTGGCATTGACCGGGGAGAAACCCCCGAGCAGGCCATGTTTCGGGAGTTGCATGAAGAAGTGGGGCTCCACCCGGAGCATGTGCGGATTGTGGCTCGAACACGTGACTGGTTGCGCTACGAGGTGCCAGACAGGTTCATACGACGCGATGCGCGTGGCTTTTACAAAGGCCAAAAACAGATTTGGTTTCTACTGCAAATGACCAGCTTTGACACGAGTGTCAACTTGCGCGCGACCGACCATCCTGAGTTTGACGCGTGGCGCTGGAACCAGTTTTGGGTGCCGCTGGATGCCGTGGTTGAGTTCAAACGCGGTGTGTACGAAATGGCGCTGACCGAGCTGTCACGTTTTTTACCACGCAACGAGCATGGGCCGCGCCACCTGCGAGCAGATTTGCGGCACGACTTGCATGATGCGCAGCATGGCCATCACGACCAGCACAGCCACCGCGGCATCAACAGCCAAGTTGCCCACATGGAAATGCCACCCGGTGGCAGCTATGAGCCCGACCCAGAAACGAGCTACGGCGCGGTTTTATCAGCCTCTGAAGTAGAAGCCAATTTACCTGAGCCTACGCCGGCAGACCCGACCTTGCAAAAATCTACGCTTTGATTTGATTTCCTAATGGTTTTAAAAGCTTCATTTCGCTACATTTTGACCTTGCTCTTTGGTTTGAG
>JAYUJX010000264.1:0-1669 GCA_043764955.1 Polaromonas sp. | reverse complement strand
AGCGTGCTGCGCAACAAGCTGCGTTACGACCACTTTGCCCCCTCTGGCAGCGGCGGCAAAGAGCGTCGTTTGGCGATTTTGGGCTTTGCCGCGCCGCGAGCTTTTTTAGAAGGCGCAATCAACGAGCAAGAGCTGGCTTGGATCAAAAAAATCGACGCTGTGAAAACCGACGAATTGCTAGATCGCCATCGCCACAATCTGCCCGAATGGCTGGTAGAGCCACTCAAAGCGCAGTTGGAGCACAAAAAAGGTGCAGGTTTTTGGCAATATGTGGAATCGCTCAACGTCAATCTAGGCTTAGACTTGCGCGTCAACATGCTGAATGAAAAGCGTGACGATGTGGCCAAGGAACTGGCTAAAGTCGCCATTTCATCCGAACCCACGCCTTTCTCCCCATGGGGATTGCGCGTTTCTGACAAGGTGCAATTGCGTAATTTGAGCGTTTACAAACGTGGCGCGATTGAGGTGCAGGACGAAGGCTCGCAATTGCTGGCGCTGTTGGTGGATGCCAAACGCGGCGAGATGGTCGCAGATTTTTGTGCGGGCGCTGGCGGCAAAACGCTGGCATTGGGTGCATCTATGCGCAATACAGGGCGTTTGTACGCATTTGACACCTCTGCCCACCGCTTGGATGGGCTGAAACCGCGCTTGGCACGCAGTTCGCTGTCAAATATTCACCCCGTCGCGATTGCGCACGAGCGTGATGAGCGTATCAAGCGCTTAGCGGGCAAGATGGACAGGGTTTTGGTCGATGCGCCCTGCTCCGGTTTAGGCACATTGCGACGCAACCCAGCCCTGAAATGGCGACAAACGCCTAAAACCATCGAAGAGATGGCGACATTGCAAACTGCTATTTTGCAAAGCGCCGCGCGTTTGGTGAAATCGGGCGGACGCTTGGTTTACGCCACCTGCAGCTTGCTGAAAGACGAAAACGAGGCGATTGCGCAGCAGTTCTCTGCCGCCAACCCGGATTTTGAGATGCTGCAAGTGGGCGATGTGCTGACGCAACTGAAGGTTGAAAATGCAGCTTCGTTGTGTTCGGGCACCGGTTTTGAAGACAGCACTGGGCTTGAATACCTGCGTTTGTGGCCACATATCCATCATACCGATGGGTTTTTTGCTGCAGTTTGGCAGAAGAAGTGATCTTTTAACGATATTTAGCTAGAATAAAGATCTATTTAGCAAATTTTAGAGAAACTTAAAGGATTACTTGATGCTTTTACCTGATTGGGCAGTTTTAAACGCAGTGATAGATTGGCTAGGTCATGGCATCTGGAACTTGGCTTGGTGGCAAGTGCTTCTTTACACCTTGGTGGTCACGCACATCACCATTGCCAGTGTCACCATCTACCTACACCGTCATCAAGCGCACCGTGCGATGGATTTGCACCCATCCATTGCGCACTTCTTTCGTTTTTGGCTGTGGTTAACTACGGGACAGGTCACCAAGGAATGGGTGGCTATCCACCGCAAACACCACGCCAAGTGCGAAACCAAAGACGATCCACACAGCCCCCACGCCCACGGCATTGAAACCGTATTTTGGAAAGGCGCTGAGCTCTATCGCGCAGAATCCAAGAATTTAGAAACTTTGGCGAAATTTGGCCACGGTACGCCGAACGACTGGGTGGAACGCAACGTTTACACACGCTTTTCGTGGCAAGGCGTG
>JAYUJX010000263.1:0-1670 GCA_043764955.1 Polaromonas sp. | reverse complement strand
TCCGCTCCGCCAGCAGCAAGGGCTTGGCCGCTTGGATTGAAAAGTCGCAACCTGATTGTATTTGCGTCCAAGAGGTCAAAGCGCAGTATGACGATGTGAAAGACAAGTTTGAAGAAATAGCGGGCATGAAGGGCTACTTTCACTTTGCCGAGAAAAAAGGCTACTCGGGCGTGGGCGTGTACACCAAAGAGACGCCGACGGCGGTGATTGTGGGCATTGGCAACAGCGCTGAGTTTGCGGAATTTAATGCCGAAGGCCGCTATGTGGAGCTGCGTTTCGACACTCCGTCGCGCAAATTTTCCATCATCAGCTGCTACTACCCTAGCGGCTCGTCGGGCGAAGAGCGCCAGCAGGCGAAGTTTCGGTTTTTGGCGCTGATTTACCCGCATTTGATGGAGCTCAAGGCGACACGCGAGTTTATTTTGTGCGGCGATATCAACATCGCACATCAAGAGGCGGATTTGAAAAATTACAAAGGTAACAAGAAAAACAGCGGCTTTTTGCCCGAAGAGCGTGCCTGGATGACGCAGCTCTTGCATGAAGAAAACGGCGGTTTGATAGACGTGTATCGCTTGCTGCAGCCCACCACCACCGAGACTTGCTACACCTGGTGGAGCAACCGTGGCCAAGCGTATGCCAACAACGTTGGTTGGCGATTGGATTACCACTTAGCTACAACAAAAGTAGCAGCATTAGCCAAGCATGAAGAGATTTACAAAACTGAACGTTTCTCAGACCATGCACCCATGACGATCAGTTACGATTTTTCCAGCTTCTAACTGTTGTATTGGCGATTTGATTACAAGTTTCTTGAAGCTTTGGTGCATGATACAAACTTAGTCATTGATATTCTTTAGGAGCAACTTCGCATGAACACATCATTCAAACTCATTTTCGGCAGCGTTGCCGTAGCCGCGCTGGCGGCCTGCAGCGGCAGCATTGACGACTCGTTCTTTCAGGCAGATGCCATCACGCCAGCCGTAGGCAATGTTTGCATCGAAGGCGCACTCATCTCCCCGAACGGTAATGAAGCCAAAGAAACCGTGTCTCGTTTACGCCAGTTTTATCAAAGCACCGCTACGTCAGAAGCCACCGTGCATGCTGCTGTTGGCTTCGATGCGACTTGTACTAAGTACAAAGACAAGCCAGCGGCCAATACCATCATCACCATCGATTACTACAAAAGCACCATCATTCCGGCTACAAAAATTTAACGAAAATTTAGCAAAAATCTGACTAGATTGGGCGCTGAAACAGATTTGGGTATGCCTTTATGATGGCGGTATGACTACCAGCCATCCTGCTTCTATCGATTCAATCTCGCCCGCTGCTGACGCAATCGTCAAACGCAGCTGGTCGCAAATCCTTCACGTTTATTTAGAGCCGCCCACGCTGCGCATGCTGCTGCTGGGTTTTGCCGCGGGGTTGCCGCTGCTTCTTGTGTTGGGCACGCTCAGCTTTCGCCTGCGTGAGGCGGGTATCGACCGCACCACTATTGGCTTTCTCAGCTGGGTGGGCTTGGCTTATGGTTTTAAATGGGTCTGGTCGCCACTGGTAGACAGAATGCCGATTCCACTGCTCACACCGTGGCTGGGTCGCCGCCGCAGCTGGCTGTTGCTCTCGCAAATCGTCATCATGGGCGGTTTGGTCGGCATGGCTCTGACGAATCC
>JAYUJX010000262.1:0-1672 GCA_043764955.1 Polaromonas sp. | reverse complement strand
TGGAGGATAAGACTGGGTTTATACTTTACCAGTCTCTTGGTGATGTAGTGCATGATGCAGCAATATCGGACTATTCAAAAGTCAGCTCAGTAGACTTGCAGTTTAAGTTTAAATGCAAATTTACTGGCTGCTCTTTTATGCGAAGATATGAGATGGATTCTTCCATTGGACAATACATTTCGTATTTCCATGGAGTTCACGATCATACCGATCTTACGGTTCTCGCCCCAGAAGCCCATCGTGGACTTACTGGGGAGCAGAAATTATTAGTTCACGAGGCCATCGACCAAGAGAAAATGTCTTCGAGGAAGATACTGTCTTATTTTCGTCTGAAGAGAGCTGCATCTTTACAAGATGGTGCTCTTCGTTTCCCAGATGATCCCGATATTGTGAAGTTGAATAATTACATTCAAGCACATAAAAGGAAAAACTCGTCTATCTATAATCCATCGCCAAATGATTTGAAGCTTTGGTGTATGTCTCATGGGCCTATTGTTCGCGATTTGAGTAATGACGAAATCAATTTGAATATTCCGTTTGTTCTTGACTACATACTGGTATGTGAAAATTTATTATTATACCGTGTATTATTCTAGATATCATGTGATACTTACTATGCGTGACCCATATTTAATACACGATATTTGTTTTATTAGGACACATCGACATCTTTTAAGCCTCGATTCATAGCCGTGATATCAAGCTATCGATTGCTATATGATGGCGTTGATAAAAATTCTCCTCTTGTCGATAACCGTAATTGCCTTCAAGCCGATCGTACTCATAAGACCAATATTCACGGATTTCCGGTGTTAATAGTAGGTGAGGGTACTGTGACTTACAAACTAAAAAAAATTCTCGAGACCATTTTTACAGAAATTGATACTATCTACAATTAACATAAATGTTAATCAGCATATTTATTATCCTAAACAAATCTATACCTGAAAGAAATTAAATTTTTATTTTTACAGGTTCCTCTGATGTTGCACGAGTATTCCACACATTGGCTGTCGCTATAAGCACTCATGAAGACGCCGCGATGTTTGAATTTATCGGTAAGTAATTAATTTTTCATTGATTATATGGTAAGAAACGAAAAAATTTGGTTGATTCAATTACTCATAATTTTATGCGTTATGTACCCCTTTTATATTATAAATTTGATTCTTACGTTGTTTTTTTAATTCTGTTCTTTTTCCAATAATAAGATATCAAAACTCGCAATACCTCAAATTGTTTTTGATATTACCCAGGAAAGTGTCTTTTCATTATCATATAATTTTTTCTTTTTTGATAAAATTTTTATTATTAAAATTTATCTAGAAAATTGATATTCACATAAACATCAACATTACGTTACATTTTAGGTGATTTACTAAGCGGGACTGAATGCTTAGATTACATTTCAAAATTCGTCAACAATGAATCAATAACGAGATCTGAAAATAACGCAAATTTTAAGAAATATTCGTATATTCCGAAAGTTAATAAAAAGATGTGGTCGACTGCCTCTTCTTTAGCGAGCAACGAGCGCATTAAGACTTTGAAGCCAACGTTAGTAAGTAAACAATACATTATGTTTACGCCAGAAAAAACAATGAACGATCTCAAATCCTTAAAAATGATAACTAACAGCAACACAAATAGCTTCATCAGTTGGATGTCAAGA
>JAYUJX010000261.1:0-1673 GCA_043764955.1 Polaromonas sp. | reverse complement strand
ACAGCGTGCGGTACAGCTCGTCCAGCTGCTCGCGGCTGGTGGCGGTGATGTTGATGGTGATGCCGAGGTAATTGCCGCCTTTGCTTTCCCGCAGTTCCAAGGTTTTCGCGTCAAAGGTGGGGTCAAATTCGTGCGCAATCAAAGTGATGGCGTGGACAAAACCATCCACTTTGGCACCCATGACCTTGATCGGGAAGGCGCAGGGGTAGACGATGAGGGATTCTTCGACCACTGGAGCAGTTGTGGTAGCTGGTTTTACAGGATTCATGCTGCAATTATCGCGCTGCAAGGCTGGTCGATGCTGCGCGTTTGGCAAATTGCCGTGATTCGCCAATGGCTAAAACGCCGAAATCCGCCTCTTTCACTTGCAGGGCCTGCCTTGCAATGGCCAATTCGCGCGGTGGCTGGTCCAGCGGCTCGTCGGTGAGCGAAAACGTGCCCCAGTGCACGCCAATGCTGCGTTTGGCGCCCACATCTTGGTGAATCCGTACCGATTCCATGGGGTTGACGTGCTGCTGCGACATGAACCAGCGCGGCTCGTACGCACCTACGGGCACCAAAGCGAGGTCAAATCCGCCACCTAAAGTCTCGGTTTGGCGTGATACAAACTGTTTGGCCGTGTCGGCAAAATCGCGGCTGTAGCCGGTGTCGCCGGCGTAGTACCAGTGGAAATCAGCGCCCAATACCGCCCAGCCGCCCCATAAGGTAGCGCTGCGGTCGTTGATGCTGCGGGCGGACCAATGTTGCACGGGAGTTAAATGGAATTCAACCCCTTTGAGGTCATGGTGTTCCCACCAGTCCAGCTCGACCACGCTATCAATACCAATGCTGTTGAACCACGTTTTCAAGCCCAAGGGCACAATAAACAGTGTCGTTTTACCCGCAGCTTTGGCTTTTTCGTCCAATTGCGCCACGCTGATGCGGTCAAGGTGGTCGTAGTGGTTGTGCGATATCAGTACAGCGTCAATGTCTGGCAAATCAGCCGTCGCCACCCCCGGAGGCTGGGCGCGTTTGGGACCAAAAATCTGAACGGGCGAGGCGCGCTCAGAAAAAATCGGGTCAACCAGCACGTTCAAGCCGTTGGCTTGCACCAAAGCGGTGGCGTGGCCTATCCAGGTGACGGTGGGTGAAGCGGGAGCTTTAAGCAAGGCAAGATCGGCTTGAACGCTGGGTGTGGGGCTGCTGGGTGATTTGTCTAAACCCCAAGACTCCCACTGCCAACGCACGAAGTCGCCGAACGATCGGGTGACCTGTTGCGTGTAGTTGTTTTTGAAGCCCGTGGGCGTGTGGTGCGCTTTGGTAGTGCTGTCATTTTGCGCATTTGAGTTGCTAAAATACGTTAAAATTGCTATGCTTATGATAGCTAATAAAGCAATCTTTACAACGGATACAGGCCAATTTAACATGTGAAAATAGGGCTTGAAAAATTAAATTAAAAGCTCAATGTAGAAAGAGCACCGCAGCAATGGCCAACCAGCCGAGAACGAAGTTGATTTTCACCATCGCCTGAATTTGTCCCAAGCGTCGCCCCGCCTCAGGCCAGTCAGACACCGCAACAGCCCCTTTTAAGCGCTTAAAAGGCCCAAAATATACATGGCCAAACAGCGCAAACATCAGCAAACCAATACCCAGCATCATGTGCCAGCCGATAGGCGCCGCCTTCATACCCACGG
>JAYUJX010000260.1:0-5971 GCA_043764955.1 Polaromonas sp. | reverse complement strand
CATGTTTTTTGGACCATACAAACCGTGCCAAATAGTGACTTGGAAGCCTTTTTGACCTGCTTCATCCAAAGTTGGGATGTCTTTCAAGGCTGGTGTGGTCAATCGTTTCAGTGTTGTTACGCCGAAAGCCTTGACTTTTTTACCTTCGATTTGCGCCGTTGTGTTGGTTGTTTGGTCGCACATCAAATCAACTGTTCCACCCAACAAGTCATTCATAGCCGGCGCAGTACCTTTGTAAGGCACTGTGGTCATGTCCACGCCAACAGCGCTTTGCCACATCATGCCACACAGGTGTGATGCACTGCCTACGCCAGCGTTTGCCAAGTTGATTTTGCCTTTGTTAGCGTTAGCCCAAGCAACCAGCTCTTTGTAGTTGTTGGCTGGCATCGTAGAACGTGCAATCAATGTCATCGGCACCTCATTAACCATACCCAAGTATTCAAAGTCTGATTCCACTTTGTATGGCAAGTTACGCACCAAGGTTGGCGCAACACCCATGCTGATGTGATGCAAAAGCAGTGTGTAACCATCCGCAGGCGCACGAGCGACCTTGCTTGCACCAATAGAAGCACCCGGGCCGCCTGCTGTGTTATCAACAACCACAGTAGTACCTAGTGTTTTGCGCAAGGCTTCTGCCAGGTCACGCGCAACTTTATCAGTCGGGCCGCCAGCAGCAAATGGCACAACAATGGTGACCGTCTTGTCTTTGATTGGGTATTCTTGTGCGTTGGCGTTGAGTCCAAGCATTGCAGCGCATGCAAGCGTTACGGCTAATAGTTTTTTCATCAAAATTTCCTAAAAATGAATAGCAATTGAAAATCAATGCAATGGGTAAAAAAGCACCGAGCCCGTACCATAACGGGCTAGAATCGCTTTTGTGACCAGCACTTACCCTATGTATTTGCCACTATTTTAACGCTAGCAATGAATACTTTAGTGCGAATACCTTACTTATAACTACGGGCATCCTCAATCACCCGGCCATCATTGGGCAAGCTGCCAGGTGCAAAAAATGCGACCGTTCCGCGCAGTTTGGTGACATCACGTATCGCTTCGCTGATTTTCTCAAGCAAATCTTCAGCTTCGGTGTGTGTTGCGGTTTCTACTTGCAAGGTCATGCGGTCATCTGCCATTTCGCCGCTGACCACCAAACGGGCTTTAACCACGTCTGGGAAACGTTTGGCAATGGTCGCCACTTGGCTGGGGTGCACAAACATGCCGCGAATTTTGGTGGTCTGGTCAGCGCGCCCCATCCAGCCTTTGATGCGGGTATTGGTGCGACCCGTTGGGCAGTTGCCTGGTAAAACGGCAGACAAATCGCCCGTTCCAAAGCGAATCAAGGGGTAATCGGTGTTGAAGGTGGTGACCACCAACTCACCGACTTCACCTTCAGCAACTGGGTCGCCCGTGCCTGGGGTGACGATTTCGACGATCACGCCCTCATCAATCACCAACCCCTCTCGGGCGCTGGTTTCATAGGCGATCAAACCTAAGTCTGCGGTGGCGTAGCACTGGTAAGCGGTGACGCCGCGCTCGGCAAACCAATCGCGCAAACTGGGTGGACAAGCTTCACCAGAAACCAAGGCTTTGGTAACACTTGGAAGGGCAACACCCATTTCAGCGGCTTTTTCTAGGATGATCTTCAAAAAACTCGGTGTACCAACATAGCCAGCCGGTTTGAGCTCAGCCATGGCTTGCACTTGTTGCTCGGTTTGCCCAGTTCCCGCCGGAAAAACCGTACAACCCAACGCATGTGCACCAGACTCCATCATCGCGCCAGCTGGTGTGAAATGGTAGCTAAAACAGTTATGAATCAACTCGCCAGCCTTAAAGCCAGCGGCAGCCAAGGCTCTTGCCGATCGCCAGTAATCCAATTGTTTGCCTTCGGGCTCATAAATCGTACCTGGGCTGGCAAACACCCGCAGCATGTTGGCACCAAAACCAATACTACTAAAACCGCCAAAAACAGCTGTGCCGATACCGCCGCCATTGCTATTAGATACTTCACGTGCGGCTTTTTGACGGTCGAGCAATTCAGTTTTACGCGTCACCGGCAAACGAGCCAACGCTATCCTGCTGGTCACAGTTGTGGCGTCAACACCACCTAATATTTCAGCAAACGCAGCACTTTTTTGCTGCGCGTGTTTGATTTGAGGCGGTAGCGCTTGAAGTTGAACGCGTTCACGGTCGTCGTGGGGTCGCTTTTCTGCTGCAACGAGCATGCTGTAAAAATCGCTCATGCCAACCAACGCTTTCTACGCTTGTAGCTCTTGCCGTCTTTGAACGACTTACGCTCGCCACCACCCACGCCCAAGTAAAATTCTTTCACGTCTTCGTTGTTGGCAAGGTCACCGGCTTTGCCATCCATCACCACACGGCCACTTTCCATGATGTAGCCGTAATCAGCATATTTCAGTGCCATGTTGGTGTTTTGTTCAGCCAATAAAAAGGTTACTTTTTCGCGTTGGTTCAGGTCTTTCACAATCTCAAAAACCTCTTCCACAATTTGTGGCGCCAATCCCATGGATGGCTCATCGAGCAACACCATGGTGGGGCTGGCCATCAAGGCACGGCCAATAGCGCACATTTGCTGTTCACCACCAGAGGTATAAGCTGCCTGGCTGGTACGACGAGTTTTGAGTCGCGGAAAGTAGTTATATACCTTCTCTAGATTCGCTTCAACTTCACCTTTGTCTTTTCGGGTGTAGCCGCCAGTGAGCAGATTTTCTTCAATCGTCAAATGTGCGAAACAGTGGCGACCTTCCATGACCTGAACAACACCGCGTTTCACCAAGTCTGCCGGGCTCAAGTTTTCAATACGCTCGCCACGGAGTTCAATTGTGCCTTTGGTCACCGCGCCGCGTTCACCTTGAAGTAAATTTGAAACAGCGCGCAAAGTCGTTGTTTTGCCAGCGCCATTGCCGCCCAAAATAGCGACGATTTTACCTTCTGGCACATTCAGGGAGACGCCTTTGAGCACCAAGATAACGTGGTTGTAAATAACCTCGATGCCGTTCACGTTCAAAACGATATTGGGCCCAGCCGATGTCGCTAAGGGGGTTGATGTTTGGGGTGTAGTCATAGTGTCATGCGTGAAAATTTTCAAACCAAATGGCAGCACTCTAATTTCAATTTAAAAGAAATTTAATAGGATCAGAGTACTGGCATTTGCTGGCTAGCAAATAGTTAAATTTGCCAGCCAAACAAAACCTCAGTTCATCTAATTACGATTGGCAATCAGCCGGTGTACGTGGAGTCAGTTTCTTGTCTGCCGCGTATTTAGCAGCTGTGGCTTTCACCAATGGCTTCAAGATTTGCTCATCCGCTTGCAACCAATCCGACGTAAAGCCCCATTTTTTGCCATCCCAAGTGTGCACACGCGCCCAGTTAGAACCCATGTGGTCAGCGCAGGATGTGCTGATAGGACGCATCACGCCTGCAAAGCCAACGCCATCAAGCTTGGCTTGCGTCAAGTTCAAGTTTTCTAAACCCCAACGCACTTGCTCACCCGTCATGACTTTGCCTTTGCCGAAACGCTCTTGCGCAGAGCGCACGCCTTCAATGGCCATCATCGCACTCATCGCACCACGCATGTAAAGCACTTGACCCACTTCGTCTTTTGGGCCTGTGCCGGTGCCTTTGTCATGCACCATTGCCAAAATGTCTTTCACAACCTTAGAGTTTGGCTCTGCACCGTGCTGCATGGTGACTGCGTTGTAGCCTTTAGCGCCTTCGCCTACGTCTTTGACATCTGGCTCAGCACCTGACCACCACACGCCATACATCTTTTCACGCGGGTAACCCGTGGCTTGGGCTTCTTTTAGAGCGGTGGAATTCATCACGCCCCAACCCCACAACAATGTAAAATCTGGTTTGGATTGACGCACTTGCAACCAAGTCGCTTTTTGTTCAACACCTGGCGCAGTGACTGGCAGCAATTGCAATTCAAAACCCAATTGACGGCTGCGCTCTTGTAACAATGCAATCGGCTCTTTGCCATACGGACTGTCGTGGTAAACCAAGGCAATTTTCTTGCCTTTGAGTTTGTCCAAGCCACCTTCTTTTTTGCCAATATGCTGCACCAAGGCATCAGCTGCGAGCCAATATGTACCTGCCAATGGAAAGTTCCACTTGAACACTGTGCCGTCTTGGCTTTCGCTGCGACCATAGCCAGCAGTAATCAAAGGAATCTTGTCGCCAGGCGCTTTTTCAGTCAGCGCAAAAGTAGCACCAGTTGACAACGGCTGGAATACGGTTGCACCACCATTTTTGCCTTTGAGGCGCTCATAGCATTCCACACTACGCGCTGTATCGTAGCCAGTTTCGCATTCTTCGAAAGATACCATGACTTTGTTGATGCCGCCGCGTGCATTGACTAGTTTTAAGTAGTCAACGTAACCGTTGGCGAAAGGCACCCCATTGGGTGCGTAAGCGCCGGTGCGGTAAGACAGCACTGGGAAAAACTGCTCTTTTGCCTGAGCGAAGGCTGTGGCACCAACCGCAACTAAAGTGGCGGCAAGCGCAAGACGACGAAGTTTCATTTTTAAAATCTCCAAATGTAATAGCACTTATGTGCTTATGGTTAACGAACAATAACAAGAAAAATCAACAACAAACGAAATCCGTACATACCCGCTAATAATTGACTCACTGTCAATGAATTCAATGAGGGAAGGGCCACAAACGCATTTTTTGTTTGCCCACAGACCACAGCTTTGCCAAACCATGCGGTTCAACAATCAAAAACCAAACAATCAACGCGCCGAAAATCATCAACTCAGCGTGTGAAGCCGCTGCTGTTGACACATTCAAACCAAACAAACCACCCAAAAAGGGTAAGAATTGACTCAAAAATATAGGTAACAACACAATAAACGCCGCACCAAAAAAACTGCCCATGATGGAACCCATGCCGCCTATGATGACCATAAATAACAGCCGGAACGAAATATCCACAGAAAACGCCGCCGGCTCCCAAGAACCCAGATAAACGAAGCCCCACAACGCGCCTGCGATGCCGATGATGAATGAGCTAACTGCAAACGCGCTGAGCTTGGCATACATGGGACGAATGCCGATCACGGCAGCAGCCACGTCCATGTCGCGAATGGCCATCCACTCACGACCAATAGCGCTACGCACCAGGTTTTTAGCCATCAAGCCCAGTACTGTCAAAATAGCCAAACAAAACAGATACTTTGAAATTGGGCTTTCGATTTGGAAACCAAGCACCTGTAAGCCAGAGACAGAGACAGAACCCGAAGGCGAGTCGTTAGTGAACCACTTGATGCGCAAAAACATCCAATCGCTGAAAAACTGGGCTGCCAAGGTGGCAACAGCCAAATACAAACCTTTGACGCGTAAGCTAGGCAAGCCAAACAAAATACCAAAAGCGGTGGAGCACAAGCCACCCAGAATCAAAGCTGGAATCAACGGCATGTTCGGAACACGAACAAAAAAGTTGAATGCCGCATACGCACCCACAGCCATAAAAGCACCAGAGCCCAAAGAAATCTGACCGCAGTAGCCCACCAAAATATTCACGCCCAAAGCTGCCAAGGCCATGATCAAAAACGGGATAAAAATCGCCCGAAACATGTAATCACTGCCCAGCAGAGGAACAGCAACGAACGCAAATACCAAGAGCGCTATCACGGCCCAACGGTCTTGCGCAATCGGGAAGATTTGCTGGTCAGCGCGGTAATTGGTCTTGAATTGACCGTTTTCTCTGTAAAACATTTTTTAACTGCTTTTAATTTAGATGTGTAAGGGTAGTTTTGCGCTTGATAAGTTCAATCATTTACACGCGGTCAATGATTTTTTCACCAAACAAACCTTGCGGACGGAACAGCAAGAAAACCAGGGCAAGCACGTAAGCAAACCAAATTTCGATACCGCCGCCCACATAAGGTCCGAGAAAAACTTCTGATAATTTTTCACCGACACCAATGATCAAACCACCAATGATTGC
>JAYUJX010000259.1:0-5976 GCA_043764955.1 Polaromonas sp. | reverse complement strand
ATAACGCTAATGGGGCAGCACGTCGTGGCGTTCAATGAAAAGGAAGACCTGTTGTTCACGCGGGCATCGTTGCCGTCTCATGCCAACGGGATGCGATTTTTGGCGCTGGACGCGGCAGGCAACGAGTTATCCAACCGGGTGTTTTATTCAGTCGGTGGTGGTTTCATTATCAGCGACCAAATGACCAATGACGGCAGTCGAAACAAAACCATTGTTCCCGATGCTACGGCGCTGCCGCTACCATTTGCCAGTGCTGATGCACTGCTACAAGTGACCCGTCGCGAAGGGATGAGTATTGCGCAAGTGATGCGTCGCAACGAACGGTACTGGCGGACTGATGCTGAGATTGATGTGGGTCTGTTGCGTATCTGGCAGGTGATGCAAGATTGTGTGCAAAGAGGTTGTAGGACGGAAGGTGTGTTGCCTGGCGGTTTCAAAGTAAAACGCCGTGCTGCACCACTGTTTCAATTCTTGAGCCAGAACACGGATGCATTGCTGACAGATCCACTACAAGTACTTGACTGGGTTAATCTTTACGCCTTGGCTGTGAACGAAGAAAACGCAGCGGGTAGTCGTGTCGTAACCGCCCCCACCAACGGGGCAGCTGGCATCATTCCTGCCGTACTGCACTACTACATGCGCTTCATTTCAGATGCGACTGACGTAGGAGTGGTGGATTTTTTACTCACAGCCGCAGCCATCGGCATTTTGTACAAAGAAAATGCATCCATCTCGGGGGCTGAGGTTGGGTGTCAAGGGGAGGTAGGCGTCGCCTGCTCGATGGCGGCCGGCGCACTCTGCGCTGTCATGGGTGGCACACCCGAGCAAGTAGAAAATGCGGCTGAGATCGGCATGGAGCATCACCTAGGTCTGACGTGTGACCCTGTAGGTGGTTTGGTGCAAATTCCGTGTATTGAACGTAATGCTATTGCATCTGTTAAAGCGATAAATGCTGCGCGAATGGCCTTGCATGGAGATGGTTCTCACTATGTGAGTTTAGATAAAGTCATCAAAACCATGCGTGAAACGGGTGCAGACATGAAAGCCAAATACAAAGAAACATCGCGCGGCGGTTTGGCTGTCAATATTGTTGAATGCTAGTACAAGATGTATTTTTGCATGGATTGTGTTTCTTCGGCATTTGTAACTATGGGACTAATTTTTCGGGTGTTGAGGGAAATGCCGGGGATTGCGCAGGTCAAATCTGGGCATAGTTTCAAGTTTTACGGCTTCTGAGTATTCGCTAAGTTGCGCAAATTCTGTGGTATCAGGTCAAACAAGGGCGTTGTCTCTCGCTTCAGCATAGGCGCAGGACTAGCGCCATCAATGCTGAGCGATAAATTGGCTGCGTTCAAGTTCGCCAATTGCTGCATCCAAGCAATGTTAAGGTTGCCACTCGCATCTGGTTTTGAATAAATGAGCGACAACATCCGCTTGGCTGACACATTACCTTTATTTGCAGCAAGGTTGTACAGACGAATCGCTTCGGCATAGTTCACTGGGCAACCATTGATGCCAGCATTACCTCTGTGCAGCGCTTGGGCCGAGCTGAGTAAAACGGTGTCAGGCAAGTCGTCTGCATTTTGAGGTTTGCAGTTGACTGGACTGTCGTTTTGACGTGTTTGTATCAAACTGGCGTTTTGAGCCGCCACGACAGAGTTGGGAGCAGCAGCAAAGTATGTAGCGGCTTCTTTCAATCGCTCTGAGGCTACCGCGTCGAAGCCCAGTTCAATCAAGGCTTGTACATCTTGCGATTTTGCGGCATTGAGCAGGATTTGTCGGCGTTGTAGGCGCGTTTTCTCTAGCGATGCTGCGCTTGCGGCAGAATTGTTTTGCAGAGGAGAAAAAGTGTCATCCACAAGCCAGTCAAAATACAAGGCACGGCCAGGTTTTGCCGAGCGTAACTGCGCAATCCAGAAACGCGCTTTGTTAGCTGATGGTAAACCTTCACAACCCTGAATCTCACACCACGCTAAACCCGCTGTTGCTAAGGGTTCTCCAAGCTGGTTTGCTTGTTTGAATCGCAAGTGCGCTTCGCTGTAGTCAATATCAACCCCCAAGCCATTGGCGTATAACAAACCCAGTGCCCATGCAGCGTTAGCAGCTTGTCGTTTTTGCAGGAGCGCAGTTTGGCTGTTTCGGGAAGCGCCGTTAGTGCTTGATTTATTAACGATTGCCTTTAAATTTTCTACTTGAGTTTGAAGTTCAACTTGATCTTTGAGTGGCTGAACTGAAGATCTTTTTTGTTGTGGTGTAGCTTTGGGTGCTGTTATTCTGTCCTCCACCGGGTTGCCTGTAGGCGTGCTGGGTGAGGGTTCTACTTGCACGCTGTAGGCAAATTTGGGTGTTAGCAGCACTATCACTGCAGCGCAAACTAACACCGTATTTGCAACAATAACCAAGTGATCGCGTTTCATACAAACACATTTACTTACGTGGTTATTTTTGAGCAGCTTTGACAGTTTTAGGTGTGACTTTCCATGTCACGGTGGCTTGACTCAAACCACCTTCACCCGCTACTTGTGTAAACGCATTCACAACATCGGCTTTGTTTGACATGCCCGAAATCGGTTTAAACGCTGCTGCTTGCATAGCCGCAGGCAATTTTGGCAAAACATCATCATCGGTAGCGAGGCAGAACACGTATTCATTGCCAGGAGCTGCCGCATCCAAGATGAAGCCAGGTTTAGGGTTAATCCAGTCTGGAATCCGAACTGACACATCAGCTGTCATCAAAGATTCGGTGTTTGTGGCATTTGGCAGCAACCGCAGCATGTTGCCAGTGGCTTCTTGGAGGTAGCAGTAAACATGCGAAGCACGTGAAACACTCGTGGATAAGAAGATTTGGTCACCTACTTCAAACGATGTCTTATCAAGTTGGACATTCTTGATTTGTAAATCCATGCTGCGTGGCACATCGGCAAGCTTCAATTCACCACTTGGTGTCCAGTCAACGGGTACCAGCTTGCCGTCGGTATCAAGCTTTGTGTAATTGCGCATAACACGCTCGTATGTTGGGAAATCGACAACGCCTGTCACCACCATGCCCGAATCGGCTTGGTATTTGCCTAAAACGGTTTTAAATGCTGGTGTGTTGTCCGGTTCCGAAATTTCTTGCTGTTTCATGTAGCCTAAACCAGCCAATGCTGTCTTAACAAGCTTTGAATGAGCTTTTGGGCTGCCAGCATCGTACCAATCACGCAATTGGCGTTGCAATTCAGGGTGTGTTTGGTCAAGTGTCAAACACCGCCAGTAAGGCAAGCGCGACCATTTGCCAATCAACTCAATCATGGCTAAATCGACTAAAGTGCGTATAGCTGCGCCAGGACCTTGTGTGTAATCGCGGCCGACATTGAATTGCACGCCGTAACTACCAATTTTTCCAGCCAAATCCAAGCCTTGACTGGCATTGCCAATAACGACTTCGTTGGCAGAGTCTAGCCCCGGAATGATGGTGCGTGTTTTAAAATCACCCATGTGCAAATCAAGACCAATCAATGTTGCATTTCGGTTGGTGCTGTAGCCGGTTTCTAGGCGGGTGGCTGAGGTGCCAGCTTCAAAATGGTTGCTGATAATGTTTTGATCCACAAAAGACACTGCGCCTGAGACATATAAAGCTGGTTTTTGCAGCTGCATTTGATTATTGTTTAGCATGATGGCGGTCATGTTTTGCACTGTATCTTGGCGTGAAATATCGACCTCGTAATCAATATATCGAAATGCGTTTGAGAGGCGAGACATTTGCGACAAAGCGGTCACAATCATGTCCTTAGTAGCTACTGCAATTTTCCCTGTTACGTCTGGGATTTGCTTGGAAGTGATGAGCGTGGTCGGTAAATCAGCTTGTCTAAACATGTGATCCATGCACATGAGTGAGGGTGACATGCTCGACAATGAACGAGTCGGACGCGATGTGGGTCTGTCCGCGACTGATGCGTTAGATTGGTATTTTGTGTCCTTGCGAGCATCCATAGGTGCTGCGCAACCCGCAATGACTAAAGAAGCCAACACCGGTAGTAAAACCGGTAATTGAAGGCGACCATGAATCGCTGATGGTTTGTTTTTTGTTTTATAGGTATTCATGGTGTGCCTTGTTTGTAGATTGTTAAGGTAGATGATTTTCATTTGCAAATATTGACCAAATCGCCTTTTAAAACCACGATTTGCGCCCCGCCTTTTGGCCCGTATTTTCCAAAGCCTGTGTTGCTGGATGCTGAACTACCGACTTCTTGCACGCAGACCTTATTCAAGCCTTGGGCGCTAGCTGTTGTGACGGCATCGTTATCAGTCAAAATGTTGTCAGTGCTGTTGTCTGAATACGCACGTGCCTCATATCGTGTAACGCGTGCACGCAACCAGCCTTGCATGCCAAAAAGCGGATCTAAACTGCCTGAAACTTGTTGTGGTGCAGTCGGTCGCAACTCTGTTTTTGAAAATTTAGTCAAATTTATAGGGTCTTCGCCTGGCGCAAATTGTGATAGCGCAGCAAGTGGTGTGAGGAGGCACAATGCAAAGCAAAGTGACGAGAGTTTTAGATGGTTTTTCATGATGAGTTACCTGCAAAAAATACATAAATAATGATTAACGTCTAAAGTTGCAGTTACCCGATGGGCAACTAAAACAAGCGTTGTTGGATGCTACGTTTTGTATGGCATAGGTGCCGTGACCCTGTGCGCTGTTGTAGGCATAAGCACCTTGCATAGATGTGACCTGCATTGATCTGCCACCTATGTATGTATCACCCAGATTAGATGAAAAGTTTTGACTGGCCATGCTTTCGCTGCCAATGACTTCATTGCGCATGTAGCTACCATGAGCCGCAACCATTTGCACGGAACTGCCTGTAATCACCACACCGCCCGTGTTGCTGGCTAAATTTTGTTGTGCGTTGCTGCCATTGCCAAATACAATATTGCTAACGGTAGTATTGTTGATAGATGCGATTTGCAAGGAAGCGCCTGAGATCAAGACAGGGTCGTATCCTGTGGCGTTTGCGTTTAAAAGAATCAAACTAAGCAACAGTGACAAAATAGTTTTCATAGCCGTTCTCCAGCACGCGAAAAATTTTAATACTCAAAATCTTCGCAACTTTCAAAAACATGGCCTGCTTTTTCAGACGCGGCAACATGTTCTTGAAAGTTGTTCGAGTCAATGCAAATTAACGATGACCGCCTACACAAGTTGTGCAAGAGTTGTTAGATGCAATGTTTTGTGTGCCAGAGTTGTCTTGGCCAGAAACAAAATTGCTGACATTCGCAAACAAAGTTGATGTTGTCTGAGTAGATGAGCTGCTGATAGTTACCTTTCCTACGTTTGAAGAAAGGTTCTGACTTGCCACGTTTTCTTCACCCATAACCCTGTTGGTGATGGAGCCGCCGCGCGCTGAAACAGACTGTGTTGAACGACCGCTGATGGTGATATCGCCAGCGTTTGAAGCCAAGTTTTGTTGGCCAATATTGTCTTCACCGGTTACCGTGTTTGAGACATTTACGCCATTCAGAGTTGCTGTTTGCGTAGATGTACCGCTGATGACGATATCAGTTGAACTAGGAGTGGGAAAAGTCGCAAAAGCTGATGATGCAAACAAAGCCAAGGCCAAGATAGAAAGTTTTTTCATGATAAATCCCCTTAAGAAACGTTTAAATAGATTTAAAAATTCCCGAACATCTTGTTGCTCAACGGTGCTCGGAAGCTTTGATGAAATCAGGTGCGATGCTTCCAAAACTTATTCGTCACATCGCTTCTGTTTTCATCTGGTGCTAGTTTCCGTTTTGCATGGGGGTGTTTCAATACCGCGTTGCATCTACCAAAAATACCGTGTTTTATTACCCAAAAATATGCATACTTTTTTATGCACTTAGCAGGAATGCTGAGATATGAAAGATCATTAGCTGGGTATAAGCTTAAAAAAAAGGTAGTTTCTTAGTGAATCATTTGTAAAAACTTGAAACATTTAAATGTTTCGTGAGATTGTTA
>JAYUJX010000258.1:0-5980 GCA_043764955.1 Polaromonas sp. | reverse complement strand
ACAAGCGAAATTTGTACTTGCCGCTGAGCTTGCCAAACGCGATCACTGAGCCACTGAAAGTGACCGCACCAATGGCAGCGCCTAAAAACAGCTCCAGCCTATTTCCAACTGGAATTGCCAAGCCTTTTGCCACGATACCAAAAGCATAAGGTTCAACCACGGCAGCAATGGCAATAAACACAGCTGCCAAACCAATCATGCTGTGCATAAATGCGACCAGTTCTGGCATTTTGGTCATCTCGACCTTGTTGGCCATGTACGCACCTAAACTGCCGCCAACGACCAGTGCGATCAGCAAATTCACCATGCCGCCCATGTTGCCTGCAGAGAGCTTGAAGATCAGCGCGGCAGTGGTGACTGCAGCTATCGCCATACCTATCATGCCAAACAAATTGCCACGAATCGACGTGGTCGGATGACTCAAACCCTTGAGCGCCTGAATAAAGCAAATCGAGGCGATCAAATACAAGAGGGTAACTAAACTCATGCTCATTTTGCAGCTCCTTCAACGACGGCAGGTACTGCTTTTTTCTCTTTCTTTTTGAACATCTCCAGCATGCGTCTAGTCACTAAAAAGCCACCAAACACATTGACTGCTGCCAATGCAACAGCCAAAAAGCCCATGGTTTGACCCAACGTGGTTTCAGTCAAAGCAGCCGCCAGCATGGCACCGACGATGACGATGGCGGAAATGGCATTGGTTACCGCCATCAGCGGCGTGTGCAAGGCGGGTGTCACGGTCCATACCACGTGGTAGCCCACGTAGATGGCCAAAACGAAAATGATGAGATTGAGAATGGTGGGGGAAACGACATCCATGATTGTTCCTTTTAATTTATTGTTGTTGTGTTTTTAACTTGGCTTATTTACGCTGACTCATTTGCGTTGCCTTATTTGCGTTTGACTTCGCCGCCTTGCGACATCAAGCAAGCCGCCACAATGTCGTCTTCCATATCAACATGCAGTGCGCCTTCTTTGTTGATGATGAGCTTCAGGAAGTCAAGCACGTTGCGGGCATAGAGTGCGGATGCGTCCGCCGCTACCAGCGCTGGCAGGTTGGTGTCGCCCACAATGGTGACGCCATGCTTGACCACTGTCTTATCAGCTTCAGATATCGGGCAGTTACCACCGCCCGGCTTGCCTTCAAGGTTCATGCCTTTGCCCGCAGCTATATCGATGATGACTGAACCTGGTTTCATGGACTTGACCATGTCTTCGGTAATCAGCGTCGGTGCGGCGCGCCCTGGAATCAACGCTGTTGATATGACGATATCCGCCAAAGCCACGCGTTTCGCAACTTCAACCGCTTGGCGTGCCAGCCAGCTTGGCGGCATGGGTTTGGCGTAACCGCCCACACCGGCGGCGGCTTCTTTTTCTTCATCGGTGTCATACGACACATCGATAAATTTGCCACCCAAGGATTCAATCTGCTCTTTTACGCTGGGGCGCACGTCTGAGGCTTCAATCACCGCCCCTAAGCGTTTCGCGGTCGCAATGGCTTGCAAACCCGCCACACCGACCCCCAAAATCACCACGCGGGCGGCTTTCACTGTTCCTGCAGCAGTCATCAACATGGGGAAAAAGCGCTGATATTTGTCTGCCGCCATCATCACGGCTTTGTAACCGGCGATGTTGGCTTGGCTGGACAGCACGTCCATGCTCTGCGCACGGGTGGTGCGCGGTGCGGCTTCTAAAGCAAAACCGGTCACGCCAGCAGTGGCTAGACGTTGTAGGCCATCCGCTTCAAACGGGTTCAGCATACCGACCAGGGTGCCGCCCGATTTGAGCATCTTTATTTCAGACTCTGTGGTGTTGCGGACTTTTAAGACCAAATCACAACCAAAAGCGCCTGCGGCGTCGGTGATTTCAGCGCCTGCAGCTGTGAAAGCTGCGTCCGTCACACTAGCAGCAACGCCCGCACCAGTTTGAATGCGCAGTTGGTGACCTTGTGCGGTGAGTTTTTTGACGGTCTCTGGCGTGACGGCGACGCGGGTCTCGCCTGCCAAGGTTTCAGTGGGAATGCCTATCAGCATGAAGGGTCTCCTAGGTAACGTAGCTTTGCAAGTTGCTTTAAAAATTACCTCTAGCTTACAACAGTTTCAGAGCCAAACCGCCTAGGTCTAACACCAATGAGACAAGCCCATAAATATTAGAATTTACTATAAATTTAATAGCTGTTCAGGTAATAAATACATTGGCTAGACGCATAAATTACCATGAAAAACTATCGCCAAACATCAAATCAACTTAAGTGACTTAATCCAGCTTGATCAGTCTGCCTTGATTTGCGCCCGCTTAACGATGTCTTTCCAAATCTTCTGCTCACCCGCGATAAACTTGGCATATTCAGCGCTGGGGTAACCGCCAGACACGGCATTGTCGGTCGCAAAACGTGTGGTCACGCTGCTGGAACTCAGCGCTTTTTGACACTCTTCCTGCAGGCGTTTGACAATATCAGCCGGCGTACCCGCTGGTGCATGCACGCCGTACCACTGCGAGGTTTCAAAGTCTTTGAAGCCCATTTCGGCCACCGTGGGCACATCAGGCATGGATGGAATGCGCTTTTGCGTACCCACAGCGATGGCGCGCAGCTTGCCAGCGCGTATATGCGCGCCCAAAGCGGGCATGCCGGCAGACGACGCCTGCGTGCGGCCTGAGAGCAAATCCGTCAACTGCGGCCCCGTGCCACGGTAGGGGATGTGGGTGATGAACATACCAGTGACCAACTTCAAATACTCCATCGCCAAATGTCCCGCACTGGCGTTGCCCGCAGAGCCATAGTTCAGCTTGCCAGGATTAGCTTTGGCATAGGCCACAAATTCTTTGAAGTTTTGCGCAGGAATATCAGGGTGAATGACAAACACGTTGGGCACTTTGGCCAACAGCGTGACGGGCGTGAAGTCTTTGTTCACATCGTAAGGCTGGTTATCCAGCATGTATGGATTCACCGCCAGCGTGCCCACGTGAGTCAAGATGATGGTGTGCCCATCCGGTGCGGCCTTGGCCACGTCCTGCATCGCCACCACGCCTGCGCCACCAGGCTTGTTTTCCACAAACACACTGACGCCCAGTTGCTTGGTCAGCTCCGCCGCGACCGAACGGGCCACGATTTCAGACGTGCCACCCGGTGCAAATGGCACAACAAAGCGAATCGGCTTGGACGGCCAGGCTGATTGCGCCAAAATTGCTGGTGCAGCCATACTAGCGGTCGCTGCTGCAGCGGCTTGCAGCACTTGGCGGCGATTTAACGTACTTTTGATTGTATTTTTTGTCATTTTTTTATCTCCCCTATCCTTTTCCATTCGATGAAGCTGGGCTAAGAAACTTAGCTCATGCACCTTAATCCAAAACCATCAGAACTGGTATCGGCGCAAACCCCCATCGACCGCAATCACGGTGCCGGTGATGTAGCTGGCCAGCGGCGACGACAAGAAACACACCAAATTGGCCAACTCCTCAGGCTCGCCGTAGCGCCCGACCGGGATTTCGTTGTCCGACTGCCATTGGCGGTATTCCGGCGTGTAATTGCGCAAAATCTGCTCTGACAAAATGCGCCCCGGTGGTACGCAGTTGACGGTGATGCCATCCTTGCCAACCATGCGCGACAGCCCTTTCGCCCAGCTGTGGATGCCCGCTTTGGCGCAAAACGCGCCGTTCACATGCTCGGGCTCGCTTTTACCGGTGATGTTGACGATACGGCCCCATTTGTTGGCGATCATCTGGTCGATCAGCGCGTCGGCCAGCTGGCGCGGGCGGTGAAAATTGAGCGTGATCGCCTCTTGCCATTGCGCCTCGGTCACATGCAAATCCTTGAAACTGCGTGAACCACCGGCGTTGTTGATCAAAATATCAACTTGCCCCAAACCTTTGATGGCCGCGTGCGCAAGGTTGACTGAGGCATCTTCAGGGTACAAATCTGACTCAATCACCACCGGACGCTCGCCGCCGTTTTTGACAATATCGTCAGCAACTGCATTCAGCAGATCGCCACGACGCGCTGAAATCGCCAGTTGCACGCCCTCTTTGGCCAATGCAAAGGCGATGCTTTTGCCAATGCCCGTGCTCGCACCTGTGACCAAAGCGGTTTTGTTGTTGAGTTGTAAATCCATGGTTTTCTCCTTTTTAAAATTTATTATTAAATAGCTAATTTTGCTATATATTTAATAGCTTTTTAGTCGATAAATACGCCGGCTACAGTCATTTTCATACCTGTAAAATTGCTATACGTTTTATAGTAAAAATTAACGGTATGCAATCAAACAATCAATCGCCGCCTAGCTTTAAATTTGTCGGCATCCGCTTCTCAATCGCCCATTTCAACAGCGCCGCACTGCGGAAAATACCGTGCGCAAACTTGCCATACGGCAGGGTGACAAACAACGCCATCACTACCCCCAGATGCACCGCTAGCAGCAGCGCTAAAAACGACGTATCGCGCCAAATCATCAGCGCCAAACCGGTCAAACTGGTTAAAAACAGCAGGGCGATGAAGCCCAAATCCATAGGTTTTTGAGTCAAATCCGCCGTATTTGGGTCGCGCCGCAGGTTCAGCCACAGCAGCCCAGCGGGGCCGATCAGCAAGCCAATACCGCCCAGCGTGCCCAGTAAAACAGGCAAACTGGTCAAGGCATAGGGTGCTTGCCACTTGAAAACATAGTGGTAAACCGTCGCCACACTGGTCGAGGCAAAGCACAGCATGAAACCGTAAAACGTGGCGTGGTGCGCGCGTTTGCGCCACAGCGTCCAAGCGTCGTCTTCGTTGTTGCAGCCCTCGCCGTGGCCGCCGCCTAGGTATTTGAGCTTGAGCACATCTGCGGAAGCCTCGGCAGCTGCAGCGCTGGATATTTGCCCAGTATTTTGATTGGCAACACCGTGCGTAGTTACGTTTTTCCAGAATTGACGCACACCTAAAGCCAAAGCCAGAACCACAAAGCTGAAAATCGGCAAAAACATGCTGACCAGCAGGTTGTGTGGAAAGATGGCGTAGAAATTCCCTGCGAGTGGTGCATGAATCAGAGAGCCCTGCATCATCACAGCCAGTACCAAAAACAGCGCCAAACCGCCCGCCAGTGCCAAGGCTACCGTCAAACCATTGCGCTTGTACAAAGCGCCGAAAGCACTTGGCCAGGCGTAATCAGCGTAAGTTTGTGCCCGCACCTGCGCCATGCTTTGCGGCACATTGACGGCGAACTCGTGCGGTGGCGCGTATTGGCAGGCGTGGTAGCAAGCGCCGCAGTTGTGGCATAAATTGGCTAAATAGTGAATGTCTGCCTTGCCAAATTCCAGCCGCCGCGTCATGGCGGGGAACACCGCGCAAAAGCCTTCACAGTAGCGGCAGGCGTTGCAGATTTGCAGCTGGCGGGCGACTTCAGCTTCTGCCGTTGATTTGGCTTCTGAAATGAGTTGGTCTAAAACTAGGGTGCTCATACGCCATCCAAACCCGTTCGCACTGAGCTTGTCGAAGTGTTCTGAAGGCCTTCGACAGGCTCAGTCCGAACGGCATTTATTGGCAATCTCACGAATTAACTCCTAATTTCATAGCTGCTAAGGCAGCATTGACACCGGCTATACGCCCAAATGCCGTCCCAATTGTCATTCCCACACCGGCCGTATAGCCTTTACCCAGCACATTACCAGCCATCATCTCGCCAGCGGCAAACAGGTTGGTCGATTCAATACCGCCAAACCGTACGGCTGTGCTCTCGCCCACTTTCATGCCCAAATAGGTGAAGGTGATGCCTGGTTTCAAGGTGTAGCCGTAGAAAGGCGCAGTATCAATCGGCCTTGCCCAGTGGGTTTTGACCGGTTGGAGGCCTTCGGTGTGGCAGTCATCCAGCACGGCATGGTCAAAGGTGCCGATTTGGCAGGCGGCGTTGTACTCGTTGATGGTTTGCATGAAAGCATCCGCATCCAAACCCAGCTTTTGCGCCAATTCAGGCAACGAATCGGCCTTTTCGCCCGCAAACACAGGTGGCATGAA
>JAYUJX010000257.1:0-1676 GCA_043764955.1 Polaromonas sp. | reverse complement strand
TGGTTGAAACAATCGGTGAAGTAACCCCCGGGGTAAGGCTATAGGTGACAGATCAAACGTAGGTGTTGGTATTTCTCTCATGCATATTCCTTTTTTTGAATGTGCATGCAGTTTGCGTTCTGCGTGTGACAGGCTTATGAAGTTTTTATGGCTGTTTTATGACGTTGAATGCGCTGGCTAAATTATCAAAAAATTCTTGTAAATATTTTTATATTTCAAATATAATTGAATCATGGAAATATTAGCCACCCCACTCATCTCTGAACCACAAGCCGTCAAATCACTCGCCGCCTTGGCGCAAGCCCAGCGTTTGCGCGCTTTCAGGGCTTTGGTGGTTGCCGGAACTGATGGTCTGACACCCGGTGTGATGGCTGAACAACTGGACATTGCCGCCAGCGCCCTGTCATTCCACCTCAAAGAACTGGTCCATTCCGGCCTGGCCAGCTGCGAGCCGCGCGGCCGTAACCTGATTTACCGCGCCAATTTTGAGCACATGAGCGCGCTTTTGGCCTACCTCACGGAGCATTGCTGCCAAGGGCAAACTTGCGCTGTGCCCGATATCACGCAATGCATTACTTGTTAAAAGCTTGACCATTATGAGCATCGCCGACGCCCTAAACCACGGCTGTATGTGCCGCACCTTGAATGTTGATCAACTTCGCAAAGAGCTAGAACGCGACCCCAGCTTGCAGGGCTTGACCAGCGGTATTGCCACAGCGCAACCGCATTTGTTCTCCAACAGCGTGGTGTTTTTGTCCCAAAGCACCTACCAGGTCATCCAACATGCCATCTCCGCGATTGAGCGGGTCATGCAACTGCCCGCCTACCAAGCCTTGGCGCTGCAACAGGCTCCTGCCGTTGCGCAAACCTCCTTCGGCCCGTTGAGTGCGTTTATGGGCTACGACTTCCATGTGGACAGCAGCCAATCGCCACCCAAAGGACCGCAACTGATTGAAATCAACACCAACGCCGGCGGTGCCCTGCTCAACGCCGCGCTGGCACGCGCCCACCGCGCCTGCTGCACACCCATGTCGGCAGCGATGAACACCTATGTGAATCTGGATGCTTTGGAGCAGACGTTTTTTGAGATGTTCATCAACGAATGGCACTTGCAACGGGGCGATACCCCTTTGAAAACCATCGCCATCGTCGACGATGCGCCCGACGCCCAATACCTCGCCCCCGAGTTTGCCTTGTGCCGCCAGATGTTTGAGCAGCGCGGCGTCGCAGCCATCATCACCGACCCGCAAGCCCTGCAGTGGCGCGATGGCCGGCTCTGGCACCACAGTGCTGCCGGAGATACGGCCATCGACCTCGTCTACAACCGCCTGACCGACTTTGACCTGTCTATCCCCACCCACCAAGCCCTGCATGACGCTTATCTAGCGGGCGGTGCCGTCGTCACCCCGCACCCCCACGCCCACGCGCTGCGAGCCAACAAACAGCACTTAATCACTCTGTCGGACGACGCACTTCTCGGTGACTGGGGCATTTCCAGCGCAGACCGCACCTGCCTATCAGACAGCATCCCCGCCACCCAACGCGTCACCCGGGAGCATGCCGAAGCCCTGTGGGCACAGCGCAAACAGCTCTTCTTCAAACCCGTCGCCGGCTACGCCAGCAAAGCCGCCTACCGGGGCGACAAGCTCACCAAACGGGTGTGGGAAGAGATTTTG
>JAYUJX010000256.1:0-5985 GCA_043764955.1 Polaromonas sp. | reverse complement strand
GACCACGAATTTCTTTCAAGCCCGCCCTACCGATGGCGCTGTCATTCATGGCTTTGCTTAATGCAGCTTTGAAATAGTCGCCCATCTTGGCGGCGTGCGCCAGCAAACCTTCTTCTTCCATGATGCGGATGGTTTCAATACCAGCGCGCATGGCCAACGGATTGCCGCCAAACGTAGTGCCGTGGTTGCCGGGCTGGAAGATATTGGCCGCTTTAGGCCCAGCAACGACTGCACCAATCGGGATGCCGCTGCCCAAGCCTTTGGCCAAAGGCATCACGTCAGGCACAATGCCCGCCCACTGGTGCGCAAACCATTTGCCGGTGCGCCCCATGCCGCACTGCACTTCGTCGATCATCAAAAGCCAGTCGTTTTCATCGCACAATTGACGCACTTGCTGCAAATACTCAATCCGCATCGGGTTGACACCGCCTTCGCCCTGGATGGTTTCAAAAAACACAGCCGTAACGTTTTTGTTGCCAGCGGTCGCTTTTTTGATGGCCTCGATGTCGTTTTGCGGCACGCGGATAAAGCCTTCCATCAAGGGACCAAAGCCTGCTTGTACTTTGGTGTTGCCAGTTGCGCTGAGCGTGGCAATGCTGCGGCCATGGAAGGCTTTTTCATAAACGACGATTTCAGGTCGGTCAATGCCTTTGTCATGGCCATATTTACGCGCCAGTTTTAAAGCAGCTTCGTTGGCTTCTAAGCCTGTGCAGCAGAAGAACACATTGGTCATGCCAGACAGCTCAACTAATTTTGCTGCCAATATTTCTTGGCCGGGCACATGGTAGTAATTACAGCTGTGAATGATTTTGCTCAGCTGGTCTTGCAGCGCGGGCACGAGTTTAGGGTGGTTGTGTCCCAAGGTGTTTACCGCAATGCCGCCTAAGGCGTCGATATAACTTTTGCCGTTGATGTCCCAGACTCGGCAACCTTGGCCGTGCGACAAAGCCATAGGCACACGGCCATAGGTGTTCATCACATGAGGGGAGGCGGCTTCAATGAATGCGGGCATACAGGTTTCTCCAGAAAGCTTGATTAGCTTGATTAATAGATGGCGCCAAATATGACGTCAAAAGATTGATTTTAGTGGCAAGGCATTGCGCGTTTCATGAAAGTTATTTTGTGCAATAAGTCTGTTACAGCATCAATGCTGAAATCGGATTCAAGTCTTATATAAGATAGAATACTTGTGCAGTGCAGCAAACCATGTTCGCATTCGTTTTTCAACTTAAAAGTCTCGTAACATGACGACTCAATCGGCTAAAGAATTATTCATCCAAGGCGTCACCCACGACGGGAAAATCTTTAGGCCCAGTGACTGGGCAGAGCGCTTGGCGGGTGTGATGAGTCAGTTTCGTCCCGGTGGCCCAAAACCAGGCAGCCATTTGAGTTATTCGCCGTGGTGTTTTCCTACTTCGATTTCAACCACCTACGGTGAAGTTAAATGCGTTGTTATCAACCGTGATTTGCGCGCGGCCGAGCCTATGGCCTGGGATTTTGTGACTAATTTTGCCAAAGACAACAATTTGCAAGTGGCAGAAGCTTGCTCGCTCCCTTAAATTAGCTAATTAATCAGCAATTTATATAAAAAAGCACGGTCGTACTATTTTTTTGGCATAATGCAGCCTACAATCAATTTATTTTCTGAGTGACGTTTACGTAAACGTAAATATCAACTAGGCTGATTTTAATTTTTTGCAATTTTTAGGAGCTGAAACAATGAAAGTCTTGGTCGCAGTCAAACGCGTTGTTGATTACAACGTCAAAGTTCGTGTCAAATCGGACAATACCGGTGTCGACATTGCTAACGTCAAAATGAGCATGAACCCCTTTGACGAAATCGCCGTTGAAGAAGCTGTTCGCTTGAAGGAAAAGGGCGTTGTGACTGAGATCATCGTTGTCTCTTGCGGTGTCACCCAATGCTCAGAAACCCTGCGTACCGCCATGGCGATTGGCGCAGACCGAGCCATTTTGGTGGAAACTGCTGAAGAATTGCAGCCACTCGCTGTTGCAAAATTACTCAAAGCCTTGGTCGGCAAAGAGCAACCCGGCCTTGTCATCTTGGGCAAGCAAGCCATTGACGACGACTGCAACCAAACCGGCCAAATGCTGGCTGCCTTGGGCGATATGCCGCAAGCCACATTTGCTTCTAAAGTAGAGATTATTGACGGCAAAGCGATCGTTTCCCGCGAAGTTGACGGCGGCATGGAAACCCTGTCTATCAGCCTGCCAGCAGTGATCACAACCGATTTGCGCTTGAACGAGCCCCGTTATGTGACTTTGCCCAACATCATGAAAGCGAAGAAAAAGCAATTGGACATTTTCAAACCCGAAGACTTGGGTGTGGATGTCAGCCCACGCCTCAAAACCCTCAAAGTGTCCGAGCCACCAAAACGTAGCGCTGGTATCAAAGTGCCAGATGTGGCCACACTCGTTGCTAGATTGAAAACCGAAGCCAAGGTTTTGTAAAAAGCTTTGTAAAGATATACAAATATATATTTGAGGGAAATCACAATGACATCATTAGTAATCGCAGAACATGACAACTCATCCATCAAACCCGCCACTCTCAACACCGTCACTGCCGCTTTGCAGTGCGGTGGCGACGTGCATGTGCTAGTTGCTGGCTCAAACGCTGGTGCAGCCGCTGCAGCAGCCGCACAAATTGCCGGTGTGACCAAGGTCTTGCACGCAGACGATGCTGGATTGGCCCACGGTTTGGCAGAAAACGTGGCGGCGCAGGTTCTGGCCGTTGCTTCAAGTTACAGTCATATCCTATTTCCAGCTACCGCCAGTGGGAAAAATGTCGCACCCCGCGTGGCCGCCAAATTGGATGTGGGTCAAATCTCTGACATCACCAAAGTCGATAGTCCTGACACTTTTGAACGCCCTATCTATGCGGGCAATGCGATTGCAACGGTGCAAAGCTTGGATGCAACAAAAGTAATGACTGTTCGGACGACAGGATTCGATCCAGCTATTGTAAATAGTGCCTCAGTAGCTATTGAAATAGTAGCAATTATTGCGGCCAATGCTAAGTCAACATTTATGGGCAGCGAAATCGCCAAGAATGACAGACCTGAGCTGACTGCAGCCAAGATCATCGTGAGCGGTGGTCGTGCTTTGGGCAGTAGCGAAAAGTTCACCGAAGTGATGACGCCGTTGGCTGACAAGCTCGGTGCAGCCATGGGTGCATCACGTGCTGCCGTAGATGCTGGCTATGCGCCAAACGATTGGCAAGTCGGTCAAACCGGTAAGATCGTTGCGCCGCAGCTGTACATTGCGGCGGGCATCAGCGGTGCAATTCAGCATTTGGCCGGTATGAAGGACAGCAAAGTCATTGTTGCCATCAACAAAGACGAAGAAGCTCCGATTTTCTCGGTGGCTGATTACGGTTTGGTGGCTGACTTGTTTACGGCTGTACCTGAACTGGTCGCTGCGCTGTAAAGCTTCTTAAACGCTTTGCACAACCGCATTCACAAACTTATTTTCATTCATTAACTTAGTTAACTAGGCAACCGTCATGACTTACCGTGCACCTGTGAAAGACATGTTGTTTGACATGCAGCATTTGGCCAATATCGAGCAAGTGGCGCAGTTGCCAGGTTTTGAAGATGCGGGTTTCGATACGGCGCAAGCTGTGTTGGAAGAGTGTGCAAAATTCAGCGAAGGCGTGCTCAGCCCCCTGAACTGGGAAGGCGACAAAAACCCTTCCAGCTGGAAAGACGGCGTGGTCTCAGCCACACCCGGTTTCAAAGAGGCGTTTAAGCAATTCGCCGATGGTGGTTGGCAAGGTTTGCAGCATCCACAAGATTTTGGCGGGCAAGGTTTGCCAAAGACGATTGGTTCAGCTTGCGGCGAAATGTTGAATAGCGCCAATATGAGCTTTGCGCTTTGCCCGTTGCTAAGCGATGGCGCGATTGAAGCGTTGTTGACAGCAGGTTCGGACGACTTGAAAGCCATATATTTGGAAAACCTGGTCAGCGGAAAATGGACAGGTACGATGAACCTGACCGAGCCACAGGCAGGCAGTGATTTGGCGGCAGTGCGCACCCGAGCAGAGCCACAAGCGGACGGCAGCTACAAGGTATTCGGAACAAAAATCTATATCACCTGGGGTGAGCATGACATGGCTGAGAACATCATCCATTTGGTGCTGGCTCGCGTGGTTGGCGCGCCTGAGGGTGTCAAAGGCATCAGCCTGTTTGTCGTACCTAAATTCATGGTGAACAAAGATGGTTCGTTGGGCGCGCGCAATGACGTGCATTGCGTCAGTATCGAGCACAAAATGGGCATCAAAGCCAGCCCGACGGCGGTGTTGCAATATGGCGACAACGGCGGTGCAGTTGGCTACTTGGTCGGCCAAGAAAACCGCGGTCTGGAATACATGTTCATCATGATGAACGCGGCACGTTTTGGCGTGGGTGTTCAAGGCATTGCGATTGCCGAACGTGCCTACCAAAAAGCCGTGCAGTTTGCCAAAGACCGCGTACAAAGCCGCCCCGTCGATGGCTCCATCGCTGCCAGCGCAGCTATCATCCACCACCCCGATGTAAAGCGCATGTTGATGACGATGCGCGCCTACACCGAAGGCTGTCGCGCTATGGCTATCAGCTCAGCTGCGGCCTACGACGCTTCGCACCATCACCCAGATGCAGATGTACGCAAGCAAAACTTGGCTTTTTACGAGTTCATGGTGCCGCTGATTAAAGGCTATAGCACTGAGATGAGCCTTGAGGTGACTAGCCTTGGCGTACAAGTCCATGGTGGCATGGGCTTCATTGAAGAAACCGGTGCGGCGCAGTATTACCGCGATGCCAAGATTTTGACGATTTACGAAGGTACGACGGCAATTCAGGCCAATGATTTGGTAGGTCGTAAAACCGCACGTGATGGTGGTCAAACTGCCAAAGGCATCGCAGCTCAAATTGAACTGACCGAAGCTGAGTTGGCAAAAAGCGGCAGCACAGCGGCCAAAGCAATGCTAAAACACCTCGCCTCAGCGCGTTTGGCGTTCATTGATGTGGTGAACTTCGTTGCAGGCAATACGAAGACCTCGCCAAATGCTGTGTTTTCAGGCAGCGTACCCTATTTGATGTTGGCAGGTAACCTGATGGCGGGCTGGCAAATGGCTCGTAGTTTGTTGGTTGCCGAAAGTCAAATTGCAGCCGGTGCAGATGACGCTGCTTTCATGCAAGCCAAAATCATCACCGCTCAGTTCTACGCCGAGCATCTTTTATGCAAAGTGCCTGGCATGTGCGGTAGCATCGTCGAAGGTGCCGCGTCCGTGACAGCACTCGCCCTTGAGTCGTATTAAAATCTAGTCTATATTTTGCTATATTAATAATAGCATCTTAGGTAATAAATACGCCGGTTATAGGCAAATATTTCCCTGTTCTTAGTGTAAATTTACTTTTGGAGACTCGAATGTCAAGATTGCCCGGAGCCCTGAACAACTTACCGCTGCCTATCATCGGCTCACCGCTGTTCATCATCAGCAACCCCAAGCTCGTTATTGCCCAGTGTATTGCTGGCGTTGTCGGGTCTATGCCGTCGCTCAATGCGCGTCCTGCTGAGCAGTTAGAGGAGTGGTTGATTGAAATCACCGAAACTTTAGCCGCATATAACAAGGCCAATCCTGACAAGCCTGCTGCACCTTTTGCCATCAACCAAATCGTGCACAAGTCTAACGACCGCTTGGAGCACGACATGCAAATGTGCGTCAAGTACAAAGTGCCTATCATCATCACCAGCCTAGGTGCGCGTGAAGACATCAATGCAGCAGCCCACAGCTACGGTGGCGTGGTCCTGCACGACATTATCAACAACAAGCATGCTCGCAAAGCCATTGAAAAAGGCGCAGATGGCCTGATCGCCGTGGCTGCTGGCGCGGGAGGCCATGCAGGTGTGAAGAGTCCGTTTGCCTTGATCCAAGAAATCCGCCAATGGTTTGATGGCCCTGTTGCCTTGAGCGGTTCCATTTCA
>JAYUJX010000255.1:0-1683 GCA_043764955.1 Polaromonas sp. | reverse complement strand
GACGCACACACCACACCAATTTTGGGGCAATTGCAGGCGATGGACAAGTTGATCAAAGCAGGCAAAATCCGCGCTTTTGGACTCTCTAACGAAACGCCTTATGGCGTGCATGAATTTGTGAATTTGGCAGCGCAGCACGGTCTGGCCAAAGTTGCCACCGTGCAAAACCCATATTGCTTGCTGAACCGCACCTTAGAGAACGGCTTGGACGAAACCATGCACCGCCTTGGCGTCTCGCAAATTCCGTATTCGCCACTGGCGTTTGGCTTGCTAACTGGCAAGTTTGACAAAAGCGGTTTGATCGGCGAAGGTGCGCCTTCCGATGCACGTTTGAGCATGTTTGAATCCACCCGCAAACAACGTTGGGGTCGCCCAGATGCGCTCATCGCCGCGCGCCGCTACAACGCATTGGCGCTGGCCAACGGCATGTCGCCCACGCAAATGGCACTGGCTTTTTGCTACACAAAATGGCAAATCGCCAGCACCATCATCGGCGTGCGCACGGTGGCGCAGTTGGACGAATGCGTAGCCGCTTATGGCACGGTGCTGTCTAAGGAGGTGTTGACGGAGATTGACAAAATCCGTTGGGAAATTCGCGACCCAGCGCAATAAGCACACTCCGTTCGGACTGAGGTATCGAAGTCCTCACAAACCCTTCGATACCTCAGGGCGAACGGTGTTTTGTGGTTTGAACAAAGATAATGCAGTAAGAAAATAAAAATAAAGGAGACACATTTTGGAAAACATCAGTACTTTTTACCCCATCCTAGCCGCCATCGCCGCGTATTTGATCGGCTCTTTGTCTTTCGCCGTCATCGTCAGCAAGCTCATGGGGCTGAACGACCCACGCACTTTTGGCAGCAAAAACCCAGGCGCTACCAATGTGCTGCGTTCGGGCAACAAATCTGCGGCGATTCTGACGCTGGTGTTAGACGCGCTCAAAGGCTACATCCCCGTCGCGCTGGTGCAGTGGTTTGGTAAAGACTACGGACTGAGCGACGGCACGGTAGCCATAGTCAGCATGGCGGCGTTTTTGGGGCATTTGTATCCGGTGTTTTTCAAATTCAAGGGTGGCAAAGGCGTGGCCACGGCGGTGGGCGTGGTGTTTGGCGTGCATTGGGCACTGGGCTTACTGTGTGTGGCCAGTTTCGCCATCGTCGTGTATTTTTTCCGCTACGTGTCTTTGGCGTCCTTGGTCGCAGCCGCATTCGCCCCCATCGCCTACCTGTTTGGCGACCGCGTGCTGTGGTCGGCAGACAAGTACATCACCCTCACGCTCTTCGTCATGGCGATGTTTTTAACGTATCGCCACGGTGCTAACTTGACCCGCTTGATCAAAGGCACTGAGCCCAAATTAGGCGACAAAAAGCAAGCTGCCGCTGCTGGGATTAAGTCAAAAGCCAAAAAACACTGAAAATATGCTTTTTTGGAGTATAAATATGCCTATAGCCGGCATATTTGTTGCCTAAGTAGCTATTAAAATTATAGCAAATATCGTTTCTAATTGATCATGACAGACATCCAAATCGCCGATTTCAACAACCCCAGCCACGCCAGCGCCATCGTGTACCTGCTCAACGAATATGCCAAAGACGACATGGGCGGCGGCGAGGCTTTGTCCACCTTCACCCAAGCCAATTTGGTGAAAGAAATGGCCAAACGCCCCACATGCCACGCCGCCAT
>JAYUJX010000254.1:0-6013 GCA_043764955.1 Polaromonas sp. | reverse complement strand
GCTTTGGATCGAGATAAATCGATTCAGGTTGGTGCTCTGCGTCTTTCTTTCTGTACTTTTTCCTTTATTTCATCATTTCTTTACATTTTCAAAGCATTTCTAGGGTCTTGCATTAATAAAGCAAATTGATTTAGTAATTTCTTACAAGCATACTACTTCTCAATTCTTCCGTCACATGTCGTGATGAGAAGAAGATCGATTCAAGCTCTCAACTTTGTTTTTATCGTTTAAGAGCTTGGCTTACCAGCTATTAACTATTAATTTTTAGGGGCACTCATGAAATTCAAGCCTTCCGCACTCGTCGCTGCTTTGGTCTTTACCGCAACCAGCAGCATAGCCGCTCAAACCGTTGTCGGTTTGATCACTAAAACAGAAACCAACCCTTTCTTCGTCAAGATGAAAGAGGGCGCACAAGCTGAAGCTAAAAAGCTCGACATCAAGTTGATCACTGCCAGCGGCAAAGCTGACGGCGATACAGCAAGCCAAATCACTGCCTTGGAAAACTGTCTGCAAAAGAACCCAGATATCAACGTGATCTACACCATCAATGAGCCAGCAGCTGCTGGTGCATTCAATGCCTTGCAAAAAGCCAAGAAAACTGGCGTGACTATCGTTTCAGTTGACGGTGGCTGCCAAGGTATCAAAGACACAGCCAGAGGCGTGATCACAGCAACATCTCAGCAATATCTCAGCAATATCTCAGCAATATCCATTGAAGATGGCTTCTATGGGGGTGCAAGCCGGCGCTGGGTATGCCAAGTCTGGCAAAAAAGCAACTGGTTATGTTGACACTGGTGTGACTTTGATTGCTAACAAGGCGCTCAAAGGCGTTGATAGCAAAGACACCAAAGTCGGCGCCGATTTGTGCTGGGGCAATAAGTAATTAACTAAAAGAAAAAGCGAACCAATAGACTCAAAGCAAACAAAACAAATCCCGTGGGGGGCTTTGGGGCCTTGGTTGGCTCTGTCAGCAACTTGCACATTTTTTGCAACGTAAGCAGATAGATTTTTGAGCGGCGAGAATCTCTCGCTCGTTCTTCAACAAGTCATGGTCGTAGGCGTACTCGCTATCGGTCAAACCTTGATTATTTTGACGGCTGGCATTGATCTGTCGTGCGGTATGGTGATGGCTTTGGGTGGCATCATCATGACCAAATTTGCGACTGATTATGGTTTAAACCCATATTTTGCTATTGCTTGCGGTTTGGCTGCTACGACTTTGTTTGGTTTGGTCAACGGGCTATCAATCACCCGTATCAAGCTGCCGCCTTTCATTGTGACCTTGGGTACGCTCAAAATTGGTATTCGCTCCATGACGCAAGCTGTTGCCGTCGCTCGCAGTGCCGCATTTGCGCAGCACGTTGTCATCATGGACGAGCCAACAGCTGCTTTGGGCGTCAAAGAGGGCAACATGGTGCTGGATCTGATTCGCCGCGTGCGAGACAAAGGCTTGCCCGTGAGTTTGATCAGCCACAACATGCCGCATGTGTTTGAAGTGGCAGATCGTATTCACATACAGCACTTGGGTAAACGTGCTGCGGTGGTTGATCCTAAGAAAATCAGCATGTCGGATACCGTGGCGATAATGACCGGTGCCAAACCGGTCAGCGATATTCCGCAAGATTGTTTGGCTTAGCTAACTTTCTTCACCAGCACTTGGCTCTTCCTGTCCCAGTTGTATTTGCGCTTGCGTGCATCTGGGAGCCAGTCAGGGTCAACTTGTTTGAAGCCGCGCTTCAAAAACCAATGCATGGTGCGCGTGGTCAGCACAAAAATGCTGTCCAAACCCGCAGCCTTCGCACGGTGCTCAATGCGTTTCAGTACGCGCTCGCCATCGCCATGACCCTGCACGTGAGGCGATACGGTCAGCGCCGCCATCTCTGCGGTTTTAGATTCTGGGTAGGGGTACAGCGCTGCACAAGCAAAAATCACGCCGTCATGCTCAATGATGCTGTAGTTGCTGGCATCGCGTTCAATTTCGGTTGGGCTGCGTTTGACCAATGTGCCATCTTTCTCAAACGGCTCAATCAATTGCAAAATGCCGCTCACATCGTCAGCGGTCGCTTCGCGCAGGCTCTCTAGCTTTTCGTCAACCACCATGGTGCCAATGCCATCGTGCACATAGACCTCTAAAAGCAGCGAACCATCAACATCAAACGGCAAAATATGGCTGCGCTCAACACCTTCTTCGCACGCTTTCACGCAATGCTGCAAGTAAAAAGCGGTGTCCGATGGCTGGCTAGCTAATGGCAAATCGGCCAACAGCGCCTTGGCTGCAGCTAATGGCAACTCGGTATCAATGGGGTTGTCCACACCAGCCGGCTCGTTCGGATTCATCCTGATGCCAGGTACTTCACTCATAAAAATCAATTTATCAGCCTGCAAAGCAATGGCAACGGAGGTGGCGACTTCTTCCATCGTCAAGTTAAACGCTTCTCCCGTTGGCGAAAAACCAAACGGAGACAACAGCACCATCGCCCCAAAATCTAGCGTTTTGATAATACCAGCCGTGTCAACCTTACGCACAAGCCCCGAGTGTTGAAAATCCACACCATCCACGATGCCCACAGGTCGCGCCGTGATGAAATTACCTGAAATCACTCGAACAGTAGACCCTGCCATCGGCGTATTCGGCAGCCCTTGGCTAAATGCTGCTTCAATCTCATAGCGCAATTGCCCTGCGGCCTCTTGCGCGCAGTCTAGTGCCACTTCATCAGTAATTCGCATACCGTGTGAATAGCGCGGTGTGTGCCCTTTCGCCATCAGTTGCTCGTTCACTTGTGGTCTAAAGCCATGCACCAGTACGACTTTGACGCCCATGCTTTGAGTCAGCGCCAAATCTTGCGCCAAATGCTGCAATTTACCCGCAGCAATAGCCTCTCCCGCAATGCCAACCACAAAGGTTTTGCCTCTGTGCATATGGATATAGGGCGCAACTGAGCGAAACCAGGGCACAAAATGGGCATTTATAGTATTTGGCATGAAGTCCAGCTAGATTCAATTTCTAAAACGCCTATCATAATGGCACATTTAGCGGCTCAATGAGCGGCACAATTTAACGACAAAATTTGCACATGACAACTTCAATAAATGCAACATCAGACATCGGCTTGGTTGGCTTGGCCGTAATGGGGCAAAACTTAGCGCTCAATATTGCCGACCACGGCTACAACATCTCCGTTTTTAACCGCAACCCAGAGCGCACAAACGACTTTATCGCGCAGTGCAAAGCAAACGAACCCTCAGCACCACATGTTGCTGGGTATACCGATGTTGCAGCGTTCGTGCAAAGCATCAAACGCCCCCGCAAAATCATTTTGCTCGTCAAAGCTGGTAAGGCGACTGATGACACGATTGCAACGCTGCTTCCGTATTTAGAGGCGGACGACATCATCATCGACGGTGGCAATGCGCTGTGGGGCGACACTATTCGCCGCGAAAAAGAACTCAGCGCCAAAGGCTTTGCTTTCATCGGCTCTGGCGTTTCGGGTGGTGAAACCGGTGCACGTTTTGGTCCTTCTCTTATGCCGGGTGGCTCTGCCAAAGCTTGGGCGTCTTTAGAACCTATCTGGCGCGATATTGCTGCCAAGGTTGACCCAGTGACTGGGCAACAGCTTGAAGGCGCGACCCCAGGCCACCCGCTGGTAGGCGGCGAGCCGTGTACGGCTCACATCGGCTCCGATGGCGCAGGGCATTACGTCAAGATGGTGCACAACGGCATTGAATACATCGACATGCAGCTCATTTGCGAAGCCTATGCGTTGATGAAAAACATGCTGGGCATGAGCGCGGGCGAGATTGGAAAAATCTTTGAGACTTGGAACAAGGGCACTTTATCCAGCTTCTTGATCGAAATCACCGCAGACATCTTGCAACAAAAAGATCCTGAAGATGCCAGTGACCAGACCTATCTGGTCGACAAAGTGTTGGATACCGCAGGGCAAAAGGGCACTGGTATGTGGACAGCTGCCAACGCGCTAGAGCTGGGCGCACCGGCTAACGCGATTGCCGAAGCCGTGTTCGCGCGCGCTTTGTCCGCTTTGAAGGCCGAACGCGTGGCGGCCAGCCACATCCTCAAAGGCCCGCAATTACCCGTTGAAAAAGACCGCGAAGCCATCATCGCCGCGATACACGATGCCTTGTATTGCTCCAAAATCTGCGCCTATGCTCAAGGCTTCCAATTAATGAAAGAGGCTGAGAAAGAGTACAAGTGGACACTGAACTTCGCAACCATTGCCCAAATTTGGCGCGGCGGTTGTATCATCCGCGCTCGGTTTTTGCAAAAAATCACCGATGCGTACAACACCCAGCCTGACTTGAAAAACTTGATGTTGGACAGCTATTTCACCAACGCGCTGCACGATGCGCAAAACAACTGGCGCAAGGTGATTGGTTTGGCAGTGCGACATGGGGTTGCCGTGCCAGCTTTCAACTCAGCACTGGCTTATTTTGACGGCTACCGCAGCGCCAACTTACCGGCCAACTTGCTGCAAGGCCAGCGCGATTACTTCGGTGCCCACTCCTACGAGCGCACCGACAAACCGCGTGGTGAGTTTTTTCACCTAGATTGGCCGAAGACACCACGCTTGCAAGTCAAAGTGTAGTCAAATAGGTTTAAAAATGTGCTTTAAATTTGCTATATTTTTTATAGCTTATTGGGCAATAAATACGCCGGCTAGAGGTTTATTTTGAGGGTGGAATTAGCCTATTTCAGGTAAAACTGCCTCACGTGCCATCACCCGTTGCCAGCCTTAGCTGGCTTCGGGCAGCAGCCATTGCACGCCGAATCGGGCGGCGGCTATTTGATCGCTCAGCGCTTCTGTGAATTCTTTCAATTCAGGCACTCCCGCTTCCGCGTCAATCTCTTGGGCCAATACCGCCAGCAAATCAAGTAGCTTCGCGCCGCCGTCTGGCATGATCTTGCGCTGCAGCAGGTCAATCGCCTGGATTTCGTTCGTGCCCTCGTAAATCATGGCAATGCGGCTGTCACGCACGGTTTGCTCGATGCCGTACTCATGCACATAGCCGTAACCGCCCCACACCTGCAGCGTCTCGTTTGCGCCCCGGTTGCCGTTGTCGGTAAAAAACGCCTTGGCGACTGGGGTGAGCAGGGCGACCAGGTCTTCTGCCTTGGCGCGCTGGGCTGCGTCGGGGTGGCTGTGCGCCTCGTCCAATAATTGTGCCGTCCAGTAGGCGACCACGCGCTCACCTTCGCACAAAGAGCGCAGACTCCACAAATTGCGCCGCACGGCGGGGTGCTGGTCAATCGTGCCTGCTTTACCGTCAACTTTCTTTTTCGCTTTGCCTTGCACACGTTCGCTGGCGTAGGCTTGGGCGTTTTGCTGTGCCATCTCCAAGTGTCCCAAACCTTGCATGGCGACGTGCAGGCGGGCAGAATTCATCACCACAAACATGGCGGTCAGGCCTTTGTGCGGCTAGCCCACCAGCCAACCCGTTGCACCTTCAAAGCTCATGGCATTGGTGGCGCTGCCTTTGATGCCCATTTTTTTCTCAATCCCATCGCAGCGGATTTTGTTGCGTGAACCATCCGGCAAAAATTTGGGTGCCACCATCAGCGACAAGCCCTTGTTGCCCGCAGGCGCATCAGGCAGGCGGCATAGCACCAAATGAACGATGTTGTCGGTCATGTCCTGGTCGCCACCCGAGATCCAGATCTTGCTGCCGGTAATCAGCCAGCTTGCGCCATCGTTCGTCATAGGGCCAACTTCGGCTTTGGTGCGGACTTGGCTCAGGTCGCTGCCGGCTTGCGGTTCGCTCAAATTCATCGTCGCCAGCCACTCGCCACTGGTCAGTTTTTCTAAATAGCGGGTTTTCAGGGCATCGCTGCCATGCGCTTTGATGCAGTCATACGCACCGTGCAGCAAGCCCGGGTACATGGTTCAGCCGTGGTTGGCGGCGGCAATCATCTCGTTCAGTGCCGCGTTCAGTAGTTGTGGCAGCCCTTGGCCACCGTAGGCAGGGTCGCACGCCAGCGCTGGCCAGCCGCCCTCAA
>JAYUJX010000253.1:0-1686 GCA_043764955.1 Polaromonas sp. | reverse complement strand
TGGTGAAGTTTTTGAACCTGATGGCGTCGGAACCCGATATCTCCCGCGTGCCAGTGATGATTGACAGTTCCAAGTGGAGCGTGATCGAGGCTGGACTGCGCTGCGTGCAAGGCAAAGCAGTAGTGAACTCCATCAGCATGAAAGAGGGCGAAGCGCAGTTTTTGCACCAAGCCAAGCTTTTGCGGCGCTACGGTGCAGCTGCTGTGGTGATGGCGTTTGACGAAAAAGGGCAAGCCGACACCTACGAGCGTAAGGTCGAGATTTGTGAACGCGCCTACCGTTTGCTGGTGGACACGGTAGATTTCCCGCCTGAAGACATCATTTTTGACCCGAACATCTTCGCCATCGCTACCGGCATTGAAGAGCACAACAACTATGCGGTCGATTTCATCAACGCAACGCGCTGGATCAAGCAAAACCTGCCTGGTGCCAAGGTGTCTGGCGGCGTATCCAACGTGTCCTTCAGCTTCCGTGGCAACGACGCGGTGCGCGAGGCCATCCACACCGTGTTTTTGTACCACGCCATCGCAGCGGGCATGGACATGGGCATCGTCAACGCTGGCATGGTCGGCGTCTATGACGACCTGGAGCCGATCTTGAAAGAGCGCGTCGAAGACGTCGTTTTGAACCGCACGCCTAACTACAAAGACGGCGAAACGCGGCTGGATGCGGGTGAGCGGCTGATCGAAGTCGCCGAATCCGCCAAAGGTGCGGCCAAGGACGACAGCCAAAAGTTGGCCTGGCGCGGCACGACGGAAGCGCCGGTCAGTGTCAATGCCCGCCTGAGTCACGCGCTGGTGCACGGCATCACCGACTTCATCACCGAAGACACCGAAGAGGCCTACCAAATCATCTTGGCCAAAAAAGGCCGACCGCTGCACGTTATCGAAGGACCGCTCATGGACGGCATGAACGTGGTGGGCGATCTGTTTGGCCAAGGCAAGATGTTTTTGCCGCAGGTGGTCAAATCTGCCCGCGTGATGAAGCAGGCCGTGGCGCATTTGATTCCGTACATCGAGGAAGAAAAGCGCCTGCAGGCCGAGGCCGGTGAAGACGTCAAAGCCAAAGGCAAGATCATCATCGCCACCGTCAAGGGCGATGTGCACGACATCGGCAAAAACATCGTCACCGTGGTGCTGCAATGCAATAACTTTGAGGTCATCAACCTGGGCGTGATGGTGCCCTGCCACGAGATTTTGGCGCGCGCCAAGGTTGAGGGCGTGGATATCGTCGGCTTGTCGGGACTCATCACCCCGAGTTTGGAAGAAATGCAGTACGTCGCCGCCGAGATGCAAAAAGACGACTATTTCCGCATCAAGAAAATTCCGCTGCTGATCGGCGGCGCAACCTGTTCACGCGTTCACACCGCCGTCAAAATCGCCCCGCATTACGAAGGCCCGGTGGTCTACGTGCCGGATGCCTCCCGCAGCGTGGGCGTGGCGCAGAGTTTGCTCAGCGACCAAGCCACGGCCTACATTGCAGAGCTGAACGCCGATTACGACAAAGTGCGTACACAGCACGCCAACAAAAAACAAGTGCCGCTGTGGCCCATCGCCCAGGCGCGGGCGAACAAATGGCTGCCCACCGTTCGCCCTGAGCTTGTCGAAGGGTTTAAGGCTTCGACAGAGCCTGTCCTGAGCCCGTCGAAGGGCTCAGCCCGAACGGAGTTGGCATGGAGCGAATACA
>JAYUJX010000252.1:0-1687 GCA_043764955.1 Polaromonas sp. | reverse complement strand
CCAAACGCGTTGCTTCCGCCATTGGCAGCTCTTTGAGCCATTGGGGTAGGTTGATGGATTGTTCCAAGCACAGCGGCTTGTCAGCATTGGTTTGAATGCGCATGGTACCCACAGGAGAGCCATCTTCTTTAGACTCGGCCAAGAGCACGACCGTGCCTTTTTCAAAATCTGCCGCTTCGGCTTTCACCAATGATTTGGCAAAGTCTGGCAAATGGCGGTCATAAGCGGCTTGGCGAATCAACACTGCCTTGTCTAATTCGGCTAGCGTACGCACGATTTTGAGTGTGAAGGGCAGTGTTTCCTCATTTTTAAGCGCTGGTGCAATCCGCAATAAACGGGTTTGCTGATCGGTGTGAGACGCGGTTGCAATGGCTTGATACATGTCGATTTCCCTTGTGATGAGTTTTGATGGGCACTAAATCTATCGATGGCATTTAAATTATGTAACGGTGTTTCATGCACCGATCAGCCCAAGACTGCATCTCATCTATAAGACAGACGACTGAGTTGTAAATAAAGAGTAAGATCGATAACAAATATGAAAAAGTTGCTACGGTTCTACTTTTCTGCTCACTATTTTTATAAAGCAGCTTTTTGAATTGAATACTTAAGTTAGCGAAACTAAATCTATAGTAAAAATGCAAAGCAATGCCGGCCGTTAGTCATGGCAATTCAATTTTTTCGCTGAAAGTTACCACAGTTGTTGCGGCTAATTAGCAGGTGCTACCTAGTGCGCACAAGCTTACAATTTACTTACATGAGGCACTTTGCAAAGAGACAGTAAATGTAATTTAGTTACAAGAACAATCTCTTTCTAAAAGTTTAGCAACAACTTGTGAGTACATCACATGTTCTTGAGACAGAACTCTTGCAGCCAAAGTGTCGGCTGTATCCGTAGGCAATATTGGCACGACAGCTTGCGCCAAAATGGGTCCAACATCTAGCTCGGTCGTGACGCGATGAGCGGTCGCTCCGGCAAATTTACAGCCAGCATCAATCGCGCGCTGGTGGGTTTGCAAACCCGTAAAAGCGGGCAGCAGAGACGGGTGAATATTGATCAATCGGCCAGCATAGTGCGTCACAAAGCCAGGCGTCAAAATACGCATAAAACCAGCCAACACCACCAAGCTTGGGTTGTGCATGTCGATGTGCTGCATCAGCGCTTGGTCAAACGCTTCGCGAGAGTCGAAGGCTTTGTGGTCGATACTGGCGGTGCTGATGCCATGTTCTTTTGCCCACTGTAAGCCTGCAGCGTTTGCCCGGTTGCTCATAACGGCAGCCACGCGAGCGTTCAAGCTGGTTGCCCAATCTTGACTTTTTGAAGTTTTAACGATGGCCGCCATGTTAGAGCCGCCGCCAGAGATCAAAATAACGATATTCTTCATGGCTCTATTTAACTTTTTCTTTAATTTATTGGAATTATCGCTTTGGAAAACATCATTGACGCTGCAACTGCACAAACAGTCGCTAAAAATCTGCCAGATTTAACCGCTATTCAAGCCCGCGTTTTGGGCACGCTCATGGAAAAAGCACGTACTGTGCCTGACAGCTACCCGCTAACACTGAATTCTTTGATTTTAGGCTGCAATCAAAAGAGCAGCCGTTTTCCGAGCATGGAATTGACTGAGGCCGACGTATTTAATGCTTTAAAAGCTATGAAATCAATAGCAAATGATGCCCAACAGCC
>JAYUJX010000251.1:0-1688 GCA_043764955.1 Polaromonas sp. | reverse complement strand
TTCTACCGTCACTCCCCTCCCTTTTATACCTCACAACAACACAGACAGCCCCACACACCTGTCGTCATCCCCCCATCTCACCTCACCTACAAGCCCACTACAATCCGCACTACTCTACTCCCTCTCTCCAACTCCCACACCTCAACTGAGACTTTCACCCTTCGATAACTCACAACTTAAACAAAACATTCGTCACTTTCATTCCTCCTGTCCCAACTCTCTTGCTAACTCCCTTCAATTCTACATCAAACACCTAAACACCATCTTTGCAAAACTGACTCGTTCCCATAAATCACATACTAATCTCACCTCCTCTCTCTCTAACTCAGACCTCCCTAACTGCTTCACTGTCAAATACAACAAACTGAGCAACATGCTCTCATCCACTACTATCGAAATTCACAATACCCTATTCCTCCATACTATAACTCAATGCAAACACACCCTCACCACCACTCTACTAGATGCACTCACGTATGATACTCTCGCACTAATTCAATTCTTTCACACCATTGTTGACTCCTGCAACTCCCACATCTCTGACTTTCTTCCCTATCTGACGTCCTCACAACAATCAGCTTTCTCGCTCGTCAACTGCTGGCACTTTATTAAATCCCAAACCATCACTCTCCCTCCCTCCCTCAACATCCCTACTACTCCTCTCAACCAAAATACCCCCTCTCCCTCCATTTCATTCTTCCTGCCACCTTCGCCACCGATTAATCCCAACGAGTTACCTCCCCCCTCTCTTACCCCCACCCAACCATCTTCCACCTCGGCCCAATATGCCCTTACATCTACCCCCCCTATCCTCTCCTCCGGCTCCACGAAACGCCTCAACCCCTCATCCCCCCTTACCACCTCCCCCACGCCTCACGTCCCCAATAGCAGAAAGAAACCTCGCTCTACACATCACAGCCTCTCTAACCCTTCTCTTCCACCCACCCAGCCCCCTCTCTCTACTCTCATACCAGTACCCCTGGTCACACCTTCCCCTCACATCACTCCCTCCTCCTCTCTACACTCCTCTGCCAGACCAACCCCCTTTCACCTCTACCCTCCACCTTCCCAGTCTCTTCTATCCCCGGCCTCGCCCCTCGACCTCGCTCCCACACTAAAACTCTCTCGCTCCGTTAAAAAATCTTTATATAAAAGAACACAATATTCGTTTACCACCTCACTAAAAAACTTCACGGCTCCGTCCTTGGCAGACAGACGGCCCGCCCCTCTCATTGCCCCTCTCAACATCGCACCCGCTATCTCTCAATCAATCTGGAACACCGCTCTCCATCCAACCCCCTTACGACACCCTACTCGCTCTCCTGCCACACTCCCCTCATGCCCTCCCCTCCTCCCCAGCCAGACTCTATCAGCCTTCGAACACTCCCGTCGACTCCAGACAGATCACTCCCTTCCCGACAACTGTCGCGGTGCCAGCATTGGCAAACACTAATTGATAACACCCCCTCCCTAACCTCATCCCTGCCCACCAATACCCAGGGCTCCCCAACGCCCCAGACCACATCCCCTTACTCCTATACATCCCTCTATTCCTCGTCGCAACCCACCTCGTCCTACACCCCTTTGCGTCTCCACGTCAACCCCCGCCTTCCCCCGCTACTCCCTCCTGTACCTTCCTTTCTCAGCCTACTCCGTGGCCGGCCGGGGGGGGGGGGGGGGGGGGGGGG
>JAYUJX010000250.1:0-1689 GCA_043764955.1 Polaromonas sp. | reverse complement strand
AGCGTGCTGCGCAACAAGCTGCGTTACGACCACTTTGCCCCCTCTGGCAGCGGCGGCAAAGAGCGTCGTTTGGCGATTTTGGGCTTTGCCGCGCCGCGTGCCTTTTTAGAAGGCGCGATCAACGAGCAAGAGCTGGCTTGGATCAAAAAAATCGACGCCGTCAAAACCGACGAATTGCTAGACCGCCATCGCCACAACTTGCCCGAATGGCTTGTAGAGCCGCTCAAAGCGCAGTTGGAGCACAAAAAAGGCGCTGGTTTTTGGCAATATGTTGAATCTCTCAACGTCAACCCAGGTTTGGATTTACGCGTCAACATGCTGAATGAAAAGCGTGACGACGTAGCCAAGGAACTGGCTAAAGTCGCCATTTCGTCCGAACCCACGCCGTTTTCACCTTGGGGATTGCGTGTGTCAGACAAGGTGCAATTGCGTAATTTAAGCGTTTACAAACGTGGCGCGATTGAGGTGCAGGACGAAGGCTCACAATTACTGGCGCTGTTGGTGGATGCCAAACGTGGCGAAATGGTGGCAGACTTCTGCGCTGGCGCTGGCGGCAAAACTTTGGCATTGGGTGCTTCGATGCGCAACACGGGGCGTTTATACGCTTTTGACACCTCTGCCCACCGCTTGGATGGGTTGAAGCCACGTTTAGCTCGTAGTTCGCTGTCAAATATTCACCCAGTCGCGATTGCACATGAGCGAGACGAACGTATCAAGCGCTTGGCGGGCAAGATGGACAGGGTACTTGTCGATGCACCCTGCTCTGGTTTGGGCACATTGCGCCGCAATCCTGCGCTGAAATGGCGGCAAACACCTAAAACCATTGAAGAGATGGCGACATTGCAAACTGCTATTTTGCAAAGCGCCGCACGTTTGGTGAAATCCGGCGGGCGCTTGGTTTACGCGACTTGTAGCTTGTTGAAAGACGAAAACGAGGCGATTGCACAGCAGTTCTCAGCCGCCAACCCAGAGTTTGAGATGGAACAAGTGGGTGATGTGATGACACAGTTGAAAGTTGAAAATGCGGCGCTTTTGTGCACAGGCACTGGTTTAGAAGGCAGTACGGAGCTTGAATACCTGCGTTTATGGCCCCATATCCATGGCACGGATGGCTTTTTTGCTGCCATTTGGCGTAAGAAGTAAGCTTTTAATCTAATTTAAAGTATTTTTAGCGATATTTAGCATATATTTGCAACTTCAAAGATTTATTGCATGTAAGGATGGGATGACATGACGTTTTTACCCGATGGGGCAGTTTTAAATGCGGTCGTTGATTGGCTAGGTTACGGGCTTTGGAATTTAGCTTGGTGGCAAGTCGTTATTTACACCTTAGTCGTCACGCACATCACGATTGCCAGCGTCACGATCTACCTGCACCGCCACCAAGCTCACCGCGCCATGGATTTGCATCCTTCGGTAGCGCATTTTTTCCGCTTTTGGCTGTGGTTGACTACGGGACAAGTCACCAAAGAATGGGTGGCCATTCACCGCAAACACCACGCCAAGTGCGAAACCAAAGACGATCCACACAGCCCCCACGCCCACGGCATTGAAACCGTGTTTTGGAAAGGTGCTGAGCTGTACCGAGCGGAATCCAAGAATTTAGAAACTTTGGCGAAATTTGGCCACGGTACGCCGAACGACTGGGTGGAACGCAACGTTTACACACGCTTTTCGTGGCAAGGCGTG
>JAYUJX010000249.1:0-1693 GCA_043764955.1 Polaromonas sp. | reverse complement strand
GCCGGAGGAAGCAGGTGAATGGGGAGAAGACGATTTGTGTCCTGATGATGAGGAGATCATATCAAGGTTGCACAATAATTATGTTGAAGAGAGGTGTGTCGAGAGTTCACTGAGAAGTTTGCTCATGGAAAATATCTACGATTCGGGATTGAGGGCTGGACAGGATACTGACTTTCACCCAATGATAAATATTTAATTACAGCCAGCAATATAGAGTGTTCAATAACATGTTGCAGACATAGTGTATTACAATAACTTCTAAGGTTGCTCGTACTCATCATTGCTTCATGCTAAGGATGGTAATTTCATTAGTCGCCTCAGCTTACTCTTAAGTTCAGTAACATCTTCCATACTTATGTAAGTTAGCACATTTGGATCGCTTAACAGTGCCTTAATATTGTTCATCTCTAGAATTTCAGTTTTTATATTCTCACCAGCAGTAAGGGATGCTAGATAAACTGCATGTTTTTCAGAAGTTAATACTGCCATCTGATTTTTTGCGACGATCGATTTGTTTAGTTCATCAGTTACGAAAGATGATCCTGTGTCTGGTGTCATTACCGACCTCATCATTGCTATTTGCCTCTCATCCGCCACGGTACGAGTCTTGGCTTCTCTTTCTTTCATGAATCGTTGGCGCTTTCCATAATCCGTCTCAGTACTTTTCTTTTCACCTTCTTCCTCGATCTCTTCCCCTGTTTCATTTTTGTCTAATACGCTGCTGAGGAAATCAAGATCCTTGTCTTTCACAGTAAGACAGTAGAAAAATAACCCCATGTCTTTTACTTTGTTTCCTTCAGTTGTACGATCATAAGTTGCTCTCAATAACTCCTCATGCGCGGAATGAAAGCCACTTTTGTCTAATTTTTGCAATACTGTATTGTACAGGCTTCTAATTTTACTATGGTGTTCCTTCAACTGCACACCTTTCGATAAGGCACTCGTATCTCCAAAATAACCCAAAGATGGATTAACGCCGGCTAGCACGCAGCCTATCGTATCGGGAACGCGAAGCTGTGAATAAATATTGCTGTATGCATGCCTCTTGCTCATAATTTTTTCACAAAGTAAAGTCCAAATTGGCCTTCACAAATGCAACACCGCCAAGATCGAGGATCCCTGAAATAAAAAAAAAGTTGTGCATGAATGAGTGAGTGAGTGCATGGGTGAGTGAGTGCATAAGTGAGTGAGCGCTTAAGTGAGTGAGTGCATGGGCGGAAGAGTGAGTGCATGAGTGAATGAGTGCATAAGTGAGTGAGTGAGTGAGTGAGTGAGTGAGTGAGTGAGTGAGTGAGTGAGTGAGTGAGTGATTGAGTGAGTGAGTGAGTGAGTGAGTGAGTGAGTGAGTGCATGAGTGAGTGAGTGAGTGAGTGAGTGAGTGAGTGAGTGAGTGTGTCAGTGAGTGAGTGAGTGAGTGAGTGAGTGAGTGAGTGCATGAGTGAGTAAGGGTGTCAATGAGTGAGTGAGTAAATGAGTGCATGAGTGAGTGAGTGTGTCAGTCAGTGAGTGATTGTTTCAGTCAGTGAGTGAGTGAGTGAGAGCATGAGTGAGTGCATGATTGCATAAGTGAGTGAGTGTGTCAGTCAGTGCATGAGTGAGTGAGTGAGTGAGTGTATCAGTGCTTGAGTGAGTGAGTGAGTGAGTGAGTGAGTGAGTGAGTGAGTGAGTGAGTGAGTGAGTGAGTGAGTGAGTG
>JAYUJX010000248.1:0-1700 GCA_043764955.1 Polaromonas sp. | reverse complement strand
GATGTGTATGGTGTCGGCGACTCGGTATCGACCGACTCTGGAGAAGCTGTGCCCCTTTTCCAAGCTCTTTTGTCACTTGAGTTGATGTCGATTCAATTCAATCGCGATTTTTTGCAAAATTACACAAATCACCTGCGCAAAACGAAAGATTGCACAGCCGCGCTTAGCGCTATGGCGATGGAGGGCTTGGTTGATGGAATGCAAAAACGTTTCCCGCTGACATGGTCTGACCGAGATACAAAGATTGACAACATGGTTGGCTGGACGGTAACGGCTGAGTATCCACAGGGCAGTAAGCGAATTGCTGCGGCGATTGTTGACTTCTGGACCAGTGACTGGGTCAAGTTGGCTGTACAAATACGCGATAGTGCGCCTGGATTACAGCCCAAACTTTTCGAGCGACCGATTTTGAAAATGGGACAGACGCTTGTGCAGTTGCCTTGGGTGGTTGGTTTGCAAAACAACAGTACGGCGGCTATTAATAATTTGCGCCGATTGGGCATGCGGCGAGGCGAAGTGCAAATGGAAACCCAACGCATCGAGAAACAACTTGGCGCGTTATTTGAAACGAAGGGTTTTCAGGTAGTGATTAACTGGAATCCACCTGTCGAAGCAGACGGTAATGCTGGGGAAGTGGATCTGATTTGTGCACGTGACGGCGTGGTGTTCGTTTTGGAGGTTAAATCTTCGTACTTTAGACAAAGTAAGCAAGATGCATGGTTACATGCTTCAACAACGCTCAGGAAAGCGGGGCTTCAGCTGAGCCGAAAAGTATCTGCCATTAAGCATGCACTGGCTGAACGGCAGGAGTTGTCTGAGTTACTCAAATTGAAAGGTGAAAGCAGTCAAACGACTGTTCATGGATGGATTGTTGACACCTCAATTGAATGCGACCATCAGCGCTTCAATGGATTTCTTAAAGTGTCTTTAGAGGAGCTTTTAATTGCTTTGCGCGATGATCGACGCTTACTGCATGACCCAGACGGATTGCACACTGGGGTGATTGGCGTATCAGCTGCTGTTGATGGCACGCTATTTCCAAAAGGTTTTAGTGCGAAAAATTTAGTTAAAGTTATCGAATCGCAGGCGGTCTGGGCGGAAATTTAGGTGAATAATACTTTTCTAAGCTCAGTAAAGCTCACCCCAGCTTCGTCAGGATTCGTACGGTGATGCGCTAAGCGGGTATTCAGTTCTAGCGTTTGAGCGGTAACAGTGAGGTTTTCGCAAGTAGCCAAATAATCATCAACCGCTGCACCAAAAGCATCGCGCAAATCTTGCACGTTGTCTGCGTGAAAGCCGATCACACCTGAAATGCCAGCAATATGTCCAACGAAGCAGGCGTCTTCGTCGCTGTATTCAATTTGAGCTGTGTAGCCTTTGTAGATTATGGGTTTCATGGTTGCCATTATGGGTTATTTTTACTGTATTTAAAAGCAGTAAAATTTCAACTGTCACCCCAATCACCCCGAAAGTCAGATAATACCCATACAGCCTAGGAGCAAGCCTATGAACAGCATCCACATAACCCAAAACCCATTACTGATGAGCGGCACGCCCTGCTTTGTGGGGACGCGTGTGCCGGTGAAGAGTTTGTTTGACTATTTGGAGGCTGGCGACAGTTTGGAGACGTTTTTAGAGCAATTTCCCACTGTCAGCCGCAGCACGGCCGTGGCGGTTCTGGAAGAGAGTCAACAGGCTTT
>JAYUJX010000247.1:0-1706 GCA_043764955.1 Polaromonas sp. | reverse complement strand
CGTGGTGGTATTGCCAGACTTTGAATTTTCTGCATCGGAAACTTTGAACGATGTAATCAGCAAAAACATCTCTTCGAACAGCTGCACCTCCGGCTGCTCTTTTACTTCAAACCTTAACCCAACTGCTTAGTACTTTTAAAGGAGTTTCATCATGACCGACAAACCCATCAACATCCTCTTTCTTTGCACCCACAACTCTGCCCGAAGCATCTTGGCTGAAGCATTGATGAACCACCTTGGAAATGGCAGATTTAAAGGCTACTCCGCTGGCAGCAGCCCGCGCGACAACCGGCAGCCGAACCCTTTAGGGCTGCAAACCCTGCAAAAAGCGGGCATCAGCACCGATGGCCTTTACAGCAAAAGCTGGGATGAGTTTGCGCTGCCTGATGCGCCACACATGGATTTGGTCATCACCGTGTGCGATAACGCCGCTGGTGAAGTCTGCCCCTACTGGCCCGGTCAGCCCGCCACAGCCCACTGGAGCTATCCCGACCCCTCTGCTGGCGATGGTTCAGAGACTGAAAAGCTGGAAGCCTTTCGCCAAACCCTACACGCCATCCGTCGCAGGTTGGAGTTGTTGGTCAATCTACCCGAAGCCAGCATCACCAAATTGATGCTGCAAAACAGCGCTCGCGAACTTGCCAAATCATGAGCAAGATTGAAAACGCCAAGGAAACGCCAAAAATTGACCTCAAAAAACAACTTTTCGCTGAATTCATAGGTACAGCCGCCCTGCTGTGCGCCGTCATTGGCTCAGGCATCATGGCTGAGCGCTTGAGTGGTGGCAATGTCGGTCTGGCTTTGCTTGCCAATACCCTCGCCACCGTTTTTGCGCTATTTATTTTGATTGAGATATTGGGGCCTATCAGCGGTGCACATTTCAACCCATTTGTCACGTTAGTTATTTACTTTAAAAATAGGTCAAATAGTTCTATAGTCAGTGTATTTATTGATTATACAGCTATATTATTTATAGCAAATCAGTTACTAGGCGCAGTCGCTGGGGCATGGTTAGCAAATGCCATGTTCGACATGCCAGTGATCCAATTTAGCGCCCATATACGTGGTGGAAGCGGCCAATGGCTGGCGGAGGCGGTTGCAACTGCCGGTTTGATCGTCGTCATCTTGCGCTCTGGCGCTGCCAATGTGAATGCCAAAGCCAGTGCGTTGGTCGCTTGCTATATCGGCGCAGCCTATTGGTTCACCGCCAGCACCTCGTTTGCCAACCCAGCCGCCGTCATGGGACGCATGTTCAGCGACAGTTTTGCGGGGATTGCACCGGCCAGCGCGCTGGGTTTTGTAGCGGCGCAAGCTGTTGGGGCCGTGGTTGGCGTTTGGATCAATCACCTTCTTGAACCTATAAGCAATTGATTTAAATAGATTAATTTATATTTTTTACTCGTATCTATAAAATTTTCACCTCCTCAAATGAATGATTTACCGAACGTAGACAACGCTCTTTTTGCCATTCCCGATATCGCAAGGCTTCAAACTGCTGCAAAAGAATCCTCAATACCGCACCCGCCGCGCATCTTGCTGTTGTACGGCTCGTTGCGGGAGCGCTCATTCAGCCGCTTGCTCAGCGAAGAAGCCGCCCGTTTGCTGCAAGCCATGGGTTGCGAAACACGTACGTTTAACCCGCACGGTTTGCCACTGGCCGACGATGCGCCGGAGACCCACCCCAAAGTGCAAGAACTGCGCACATT
>JAYUJX010000246.1:0-6140 GCA_043764955.1 Polaromonas sp. | reverse complement strand
AAGCTTGACGCCTTAGAAAAAGCCAAAGGCTCACAAGTGGTGGTGCTGATCGTGCCCACGGTGCAGCCCGAAGACATCAGCAGCTACGCCAACCGCGTGGGCAATGCCTGGAAAATTGGCCGTAAAGGCGTGGGCGATGGCGTGCTGTTTGTCGTCGCGTTCAAAGACCGGCAAATGCGCATTGAGGTGGCCAAAACGTTGGAAGGCGCTATTCCTGACTTGGCAGCCAAGCAAATCATCACCAATGCCGTGACGCCGCGCTTCAAAGCTGGCGACTATGCAGGCGGTATTTCGGCGGGTGTGGACCAGCTGACGGCGCGCATCAACGGTGAAGCGCTACCTGAAGTTTCCGCCACTACAAGCGGGTCAGGCAAGTTGCCTGGGGGCTTTGACTGGATGGATTTAGCCGTTTTCTTGTTCTTCGCTGTGCCTATTGGTGGGGTCATTGCAAAAAGTATTTTTGGCCAAAAACTCGGTTCTTTGATCACCGGTGGTGCAGTGGGAACGCTGGCGTTTATGTTTACGACCAGTTTAATCATCGCGGGTTTAGCGGGTGTGGTCGCCTTGCTGTTTGCCTTGTTTTCGGGTTTATCGGGCGGATCACGCGGACGCAGCGGTGGGTTCGGAGGCGGGGGCTTTGGTGGCGGCGGATTCAGTAGCGGCGGCGGAGGTGGCGGTTTTAGCTCTGGCGGCGGTGGTGATTTTGGCGGCGGTGGCGCGTCGGGAAGCTGGTAGAAGTGAGTCCGAACTATGTTAAACCGATTCTTCACCCTATTCAAACACCGCTGGTTAGACGTATCTGACAGCCGTAAGACGCTGCCCGATGACCTGCTAAATCGTCTCAAAAAACGTATCGTTGCCAGCGAACACCGACACAGCGGTGAGATACGTATTTGCGTCGAAGCGGGGCTGCCGACCAGCTATTTGTGGCGACACTTTTGGCACAAAGCCAGCATCCGAACCGTGATGCGCCAACGCGCGATCATGATGTTCAGCAAGCTGCGCATTTGGGATACGCAGAACAACAACGGTGTATTGATTTATTTACTGCTGGCAGAGCGAGATATTGAGCTGGTGGCAGACCGTGGCATCAACCAGCACGTCGACCCCGCTGAGTGGGAAGCGATCGTTGAGCGTTTGAGTGCCGCTTTAAGCGACGACAGATTTGAAGATGGGCTGACGCAGGCGTTAGAGGAAGTGTCTGCCATTTTGATGCGGCATTTTGAGCTGAAAGCTGGAGAGAAAAACCCGAACGAGTTACCTAATTCGCCTTTTATTGCCTAATCGCTAAGCAGCACGTTTACACCTTCCGTTCGGGCTGAGCTTGTCGAAGCCTCTATGAAGAACCCTTCGACAGGTTCAGGGCGAACAGAAGTAAAAAAGCCTCACGATGTGAGGCTTTTTGTTTTCTGCAATTTTAAAAGCTACTGAAAAATAGAAACAACTTATTTATTGTGACGGAATTTGCGCAACGCTGCAATTTGTGCCGCCATAGCAAACAGCTCGGATTGCGCTTTGGCAATATCGAGTTCGCCTTTGGCGTTTTTGAGTGCTTCTTGAGCCGCTGCTTTGGCTTCGTTAGCTTTCTCTTCGTCCAAGTCTTTGCCGCGAATCGCTGTGTCAGACAACACAGTCACGCAGTTTGGCTGAACTTCAATGATACCGCCAGCGACGAAAATAAACTCTTCGCTGCCATCAGCTTTTTCAATACGCACTGAGCCGGCTTTGATGCGCGAAATCAGCGGTGTATGGCGTGGGTAAATGCCGAGTTCGCCCGCTTCGCCCGGCAAAGCCACAAATTTGGCTTCACCAGAGAAGATGGACTCTTCTGCACTGACCACATCAACGTGGATGGTGTTCATGGCCATATGTCCCTTTAAACCTTTTTGGCTTTTTCGAACGCTTCGTCGATCGTGCCGACCATGTAGAACGCTTGCTCTGGCAGGTGGTCACACTCGCCGTTCACAATCATCTTGAAACCACGGATGGTTTCGGCCAATGGCACGTATTTACCTGGAGAACCGGTAAACACCTCGGCCACATGGAAAGGCTGGCTCAAGAAACGCTGGATTTTACGGGCACGTGCCACAGCCAGTTTGTCTTCAGGAGCCAAGTCGTCCATACCCATGATCGCGATAATGTCGCGCAGTTCACGGTAGCGCTGCAAGGTACCTTGCACAGCGCGGGCTGTGTTGTAGTGGTCTTCACCCACAACCAAAGGTGACAATTGACGGCTGGTGGAGTCCAAAGGATCCACCGCAGGGTAAATACCCAAAGAAGCGATATCACGAGACAACACCACAGTGGAGTCCAAATGCGCAAACGTTGTCGCAGGTGATGGATCGGTCAAGTCATCCGCAGGCACGTAAACGGCTTGGATGGAAGTGATAGAACCCACTTTGGTAGATGTGATACGCTCTTGCAAACGACCCATTTCTTCAGCCAAGGTTGGCTGGTAACCCACAGCAGAAGGCATACGACCCAACAAAGCGGATACTTCGGTACCGGCCAAGGTGTAGCGGTAGATGTTGTCAACGAAGAACAAAACGTCTTTACCTTCGTCACGGAAAGATTCAGCAATGGTCAAACCTGTCAAAGCCACGCGCAAACGGTTTCCTGGTGGCTCGTTCATCTGGCCGTAAACCATCGCAACTTTAGATTCTTCCAAGTTTTCCAAGTTCACAACGCCAGAGTCTGCCATCTCGTGGTAAAAGTCGTTACCCTCACGCGTACGCTCGCCCACACCAGCAAACACGGACAAACCGCTGTGTGCTTTGGCGATGTTGTTGATCAGTTCCATCATGTTCACGGTCTTGCCCACACCCGCACCACCGAACAAACCAACTTTACCACCCTTAGCAAACGGGCAAACCAGGTCAATCACCTTGATACCGGTTTCAAGCAATTCTTGTGATGGGCTGAGTTCGTCGTAAGCTGGCGCTTTACGGTGAATAGAGGCTGTCAAGGTTGCCGCAACTGGGCCACGCTCGTCAATCGGCGCACCTAACACGTCCATGATGCGACCCAGTGTGGCTTTGCCAACAGGAACCATGATGGGTTGTGCAGTGTTTTGAACAATCATGCCGCGACGCAAGCCGTCAGACGAGCCGAGCGCAATGGTACGGACAATACCGTCACCCAACTGTTGCTGGACTTCCAACGTCAGTGTGGAGCCGTCCATTTTGAGAGCGTCATAAATTTTTGGCATTTTGTCGCGTGGAAATTCCACGTCAACCACCGCACCAATACATTGGACAATTTTGCCCTGAACACCAACATTTCCACCGACATTAGCTTGAGCCATTTTTTGCTCCAAAAAAATTAAAAACTTAAAAACTTAAAACTTGCTTGCATCAAATCAGTGTCTTACGACACCGCCGCCGCACCAGAAACAATTTCAGACAGCTCTTTGGTAATCGCTGCTTGACGGGTTTTGTTGTAGATCAACTTCAACTCGGCAATCACATTGCCAGCGTTGTCGGTTGCTGCTTTCATCGCGACCATGCGCGCTGCATGCTCAGAAGCGATGTTTTCAGCAACGGCCTGGTACACCAACGCTTCAGCGTAGCGCACCAACAAGTCGTCAATCACAGCTTGTGCGTCTGGCTCATAGATGTAGTCCCAGCCGTGCTTCACGCCACTTGCAGCTTCGCTCTTTTGAGCTTGCTCTTGCAATTTAGCTTGTGACAAAGGCAGTAACTGCTCTGTCACAGGCTCTTGACGCATTGTGCTGATGAACTTGTTGTAGCAAAGCACAACAGAGCTGATCTCGCCACGAGCGTAGGCATCTAACAACACCTTGACCGGCCCAATGAGCTTGTCCAGATGGGGTTTATCGCCCAAATGCGTCACATGCGATACAACTTTAGCGCCCATACGTGTCAAAAAGCCCAGCCCTTTGCCGCCAATAGCGACGGACTGTGTTGTTTGACCTGCTGCTTGCCCGTCGCGCAATTGAATGGTTAAAGCACGGAACAGGTTGGTGTTCAAGCCGCCGCACAAACCTTTGTCCGTACTCACCACAATGTAGCCCACCGATTTTGCATCGTTGGTTTTCATGAAAGCGTGCACATACTCAGGATTGGCTTCGCCCAAATTGGCTGCAATATTGCGAATTTTCTCGCTGTATGGACGCGCCGCGCGCATGCGCTCTTGCGCCCTGCGCATCTTGGAGACGGAAATCATTTCCATCGCCTTGGTGATCTTCTTGGTGTTTTCCACCGATTTGATCTTGGTGCGTAGTTCCTTACCGGATGCCATGGTTGCCCCTTGTCTGTTTTAGTAGCGTCGGGAGCAACTTAAGCAAATGACTTCTTGAAAGCTGTGGTCGCAACGGTCAATTCAGCTTCTGCTTCTTTGTCCATTGCTTTTGCAGCTTCCAATTTAGCCAACAAACCAGCATGCTTGTCTTTGAGGTAGCCGTGCAAGCCATGCTCAAAAGCCAAGACCTTGTTGACGGCGATGTCGTCCATGAAACCTTTGTTCACGGCAAACAATGTTGCACCCATCAAGCTGATAGGCTGTGGGCTGTACTGGGCTTGCTTGAGCAGTTCAGTCACGCGCGCACCGCGGTCGAGCTGTTTACGTGTGGCTTCGTCCAAATCAGAAGCGAACTGCGCAAACGCAGCCAATTCGCGGTACTGGGCCAAGTCGGTACGGATACCGCCAGACAAGCTCTTGATGATCTTGGTTTGTGCAGCGCCACCGACGCGGGACACAGAAATACCAGCATTGATCGCAGGACGGATACCCGCGTTGAACAGTGATGTTTCCAAGAAGATCTGGCCGTCGGTGATGGAAATCACGTTGGTTGGCACGAAAGCAGACACGTCGCCAGCTTGGGTTTCAATGATTGGCAGAGCCGTCAAAGAACCTGTTTTGCCTTTGACTTCACCTTTGGTGAAATCTTCAACGTATTTTTCGTTCACGCGAGCAGCGCGCTCTAACAAACGGCTGTGGAGATAAAACACGTCACCAGGGTAGGCTTCACGACCTGGTGGACGGCGCAACAGCAAAGATACCTGGCGGTAAGCCACGGCTTGCTTGGACAAATCGTCATACACGATGAGGGCGTCTTGACCGCGATCGCGGAAGTACTCGCCCATGGTGCAGCCAGAGTAGGCGCTGACGTATTGCATCGCCGCAGACTCAGACGCTGTAGCAGCAACCACAATGGTGTATTCCATCGCGCCAGCTTGCTCCAACGAGCGCACCACGTTTTTCACACTGGATGCTTTTTGACCAATCGCCACATAGATACATGGGACGTTTTGGCCTTTTTGGTTGATGATGGCATCAATTGCAACAGCCGTTTTACCGGTCTGGCGGTCACCAATGATCAATTCGCGTTGACCGCGACCGATTGGCACCATAGAATCGATGGACTTCAAACCTGTTTGCATTGGCTGGTCAACAGATTTACGTGCAATCACGCCAGGCGCGACTTTTTCAATCACGTCAGTCATTTTTGCGTTGATGGGGCCTTTGCCGTCAATCGGCTGACCCAAAGCATTCACCACGCGACCGAGCAACTCAGGACCAACGGGAACTTCCAAAATACGACCGGTACATTTGACCGTGTCGCCTTCAGAGATGTGCTCGTACTCACCCAAAATCACGGAACCCACAGAGTCACGCTCTAGGTTCAACGCCAAACCATAGGTGGGCATACCATCGCTACCGGCTGGGAATTCCAACATCTCGCCCTGCATCACGTCCGACAGACCGTGGATGCGGCAAATGCCGTCGGTCACTGAAACCACAGTGCCTTGGTTGCGAATGTTCGCGCTAGCTGAGAGGCCTTCAATACGGCTCTTGATCAGTTCAGAGATTTCTGCTGGATTGAGTTGCATGACTCTTTCCTTCTTTCTTTAGTTAGCTAGATAAATTGACTTTTGACCGCTTTATGCTGTCAAAGCCACTTTCATTTGTTCCAAACAGGCTTTGACAGACGTGTCGAGCACCTCGTCACCCACCACCACACGAATGCCGCCGATCAACTCAGGTTGCAACACAACGGATAAGTTGAGTTTGCGCTTGAATCGCGCCTCCAAGGTGACAGACAATTCAGCCAAAGCTGCGCCGTCAATTGGGAACGCGCTGTGCACCACAGCATCTGACGAGCCACTTTGCGCATTTTT
>JAYUJX010000245.1:0-1716 GCA_043764955.1 Polaromonas sp. | reverse complement strand
CACTCACTCACTCACTCACTCACTCACTCACTCACTCACTCACTCACTCACTCACTCACTCACTCACACACTCACTCACTCACTCACTCACTCACTCATGCACTCATGCACTGACACACTCACTCACTCACTGACACACTCACTCAATCACTCACTCACTCACTCACCCATGAAATCACTCACTCATGCACTCACTCATGCACTCATGCTCTCACTCACTCACTCACTCACTCACTCACTCACTCACTCACTGATACACTCACTCACTCACTCACTCACTCACTCACTCACTCACTCACTCACTCACTCACTCACTCACTCACTCATGCACTCACTCACTCACTCACTCACTCACTCATGCACTCACTCACTCACTCACTCATGCACTCACTCATGCGTACACTCACTCACTCACTTACTCATGCATTCACTCACTCTCTCATGCACTCACTCACTCACTCACTCACTCACTCACTCACTCACTCACTCACTCACTCACTCACTCACTGATGCACTCACTGATGCACTGACTCACTCACTCATGCACCCACTCACTCACTCACTCACTCACTCACTCACTCATGTACTCACTCACTCACTCATGCACTCACTCACTCACTCACTCACTCACTCACTCACTCACTCACTCACTCAGTCACTCGCTCACTCACTCACTCACTCACTTACTCATGCACTCACTCACTTACTCATGCACTCACTCACTCACTCACTGATGCACTGACTCACTCACTCACTCACTTACTCATGCACTCACTCACTCACTCATGCACTCACTCACTCACTCACTCACTCACTCACTCACTCACTCACTCACTCACTCATTCACTCACTCATGCACCCACTCACTCACTCACTCACTCACTCACTCACTCACTCACTCACTCACTCACTCATGTACTCACTCACTCACTCATGCACTCACTGACACACTCACTCACTCACTCACTGATGCACTCACTCACTTACTCATGCACTCACTCACTCTCTCATGCACTCACTCACTCACTCACTCACTCACTCACTCACTCACTCACTCACTCATTCGCTCACTCACTCACTCGCTCACTCTCTCACTCACTTACTCACACACTCACTGACTCACTCACTCACTCACTCACACACTCATTGACTCACGCACTCACTCACTCACTCACTTACTTATGCACTCACTCACTCACTCACTCACTCACTCACTCACTCACTCACCCATACCTAAGAAATCTTTTAGTCACTCACGCCCTGTCTTATTTACTCGTTCACTCACGCAGCGAGCAATTCTTTAGCTTGAGTGGAGGCTTGAGTGGGTAAAAGTCCAAATTTTGACGTCACGTCTGACCGCTTTTGCCGTCTCTTCTAAAGAGCTGAATCATGGGGAACTAATAACGATAAAAAAGATCATCACAACAACTGTCTTCGCTTTTTAAAATTAAAATCTTGCTTACAGCGCTGCTCATGTTATGTACACTTAACATCTTAGATACTCTTGCTTTATATACACAGTACTCCTTAGATAATGATGATATCTGCTACACTTAAAAGTTTTGATAAGTGTGAATGCATGCTTATATCAAACTACAGGCCTTTTTTCTTGGCCAGTTTCTTTCTCCCTTCAACGGCTGGCTTCAATCTTTTTTTGCCTTTACTGATTGTCAGCGAGGCTAAGATTGATGGAGGCGCAGCTGGTAAATCCGTTTG
>JAYUJX010000244.1:0-1718 GCA_043764955.1 Polaromonas sp. | reverse complement strand
TTGTCGTCGCGCACTTTCATTACGTGCTGATTGGCAGCATGGTGTTCCCACTGTTCGCTGGCTTCTACTACTGGACGCCAATGATCAACGGTCGGCAGCTCTCAGAAAAGGTCGGACGCTGGGTGTTCTGGCTCAACTTCGTCGGTGTGCACGTTTGCTTTTTGCCGATGCACTTGAGTGGACTGATGGGCATGCCGCGGCGCGTCGACACCTATCTGCCGGGCCGGTCCATGGAGATCCCGAATTCGATCTCGACCGTGGGTGCCTTCATCATGGCCGCAGGGGTGCTGCTATTCCTGATTGACGCCATCCGCTGCTACAGCCGCAAGAGTGGGAGCGCGGACGCCCGCAACGTGTTCAACGGCGGCACGCTGGAGTGGCTGGCAACTGGCAACTACGCTGTGCGTTCAATCCCAGTCGTACACGACCTCGAACCGTTGTGGGTCGATGCCCGCCTGCGCGATGACGTTGAGGCCGGGCGCTACTTCTTGCCCGGCACCGCTACCGGTGTGCGCGAAACTTTGATCACCAGCAGCTCGCGCGCAGAGCCGCAGTACCTGCAGATCATGCCGGGGCCGTCCTGGTGGCCACTGCTGGCGGCAGTCTTCACCGCCGGCTTCTTCCTGCTGCTGACGGTGAAGGCATTCACACTGAGTGTCATCTGCGGCGTGCTGACCGTCCTCTGCCTCATGCGCTGGGTCTGGAGCAACGACCGCCATGTGCCGCAGAAACAGGTCGACGTCGGCGCCGGCATCATGCTGCCGACTTACGTGACTGGCCCGCAATCACACGGCTGGTGGGCCGCGGTGCTGCTGGTTATCGTTCTGGGAATGATTTACCTGATGGCGATGTTTTCGTACCTGTATTTATTCGGCGCACATCCTGACTGGTGGCGGATGGCCGCACCACGCGGCGCTCTGGTTCCCGGCCTGGTGTTACTGTGCGCATCCGTCGGCTTGGCCTACGCGGCCCGGCCATTGATGTCAAAGCTGAAGCGCGGTAGCGGAGTCAGTGCTGCGATGATGATGCTGAGCATGTTGTGCCTGGTGGCTGCGCTAGCGTTGGATAGTTTTGACTGGTGGAACGCCGGGTTGCGCGGCGATGCCAGCGGGCAAGGCGCGACGATCTATGCCATGCTGGCCTGGCACAGCACCATCGTTCTGGCAGTCGTGCTGTCGGCCTTCTACTACCTCGCACGCTGGCTGCGCGGTCTGGCACCAGGCCCAGCCAACAAGACTTTAGAAGTGCTGCGAATCCTTTTCATTTACGCCGCGATGGAGGGCACAGCGGGTCTGCTGCTGCCGCGTTTGCTACCGTGGGTCGGCTTGTGAAAGCGATGAAGCAACCAAGCTGGCGGCCAATCGTCACGGCCTTCGTGATCTGGTTCGTACACTTCATGGTGAGCTGGGGGGCAAGCGAGATTTGGCCGCTCCAGCGGACCGCCAATGCTGTGGCATGGGGCGCCACAACAATCGCGTTGATGGCTGTAGGGGTGCATTACGTTCGATTGACGGCTCAACACGCCGACGGCGGCCTCCCGGGTTGGAGCTACCATTTTGCGCGGGGAGCAATCGCCATTGCCACGGTGGCGGTATTGTTCAACACTCTGCCTTCGTTCGTTTTTCTGCCCTGAACGGGAAGCTCAACTTGGGGATCGCGCACAACGCGGCATGATGCGCGCACGAAAACCGCAGAGTGACCGTCAATGTCCGAGCCCT
>JAYUJX010000243.1:0-6150 GCA_043764955.1 Polaromonas sp. | reverse complement strand
AAATCAAGCAAACCATGGGTGCTGATTGGGAGCGTACCGTCGGCATTGGCTTGACCGCCCCTTTGTCTATGCACAAATGGTCTAACCTGTTGGGCGATTCTTCACCGCAAAGCGCGCAAGCCCTTAAAAGCTGGGAGCATTTTGACCTACTCAGCGCCGTGCAAGCGTTGACCAACTTACCTGTTGAATTCGCCAAAGACACCACCAGTGCCTGCATGGCTGAAATGCTGCAAGGCCACGGCTTGTCGGTGAACAACTTTTTGTATGTGTTCGTGGGCACATTTGTTGGCGGCGGACTCGTCATTGCAGGCCATATCATGGCAGGGCAAAATGGCAATGCGGGCGCGATTGGTTCGCTACCTACGGGGCTTGCCTTGGAAAATGGCAAACACGGCCAGCCCGCACAGTTGCTCCAACTCGCCTCTGGCTGGCAATTAGAGCAAGCCTTAGAAAAAGCCGGTTTTGACCCGCTGCTGGTGCATCAAGACAGCATCATGGATGCGCAATATGCTGACATCACTACCCCTTGGTTGGCTCAAGCCAGCTTGGCCTTGGCGATGACCATCACCAGCGCTACCGCCTTGTTAGATTTAGACGCAGCGGTGATTGACGGTTCTTTGGGGCCATCGCTGATTACCGCTTTGATCAAAGCCACCCGCGACAAACTCAAACTCTACAACCTTGAAGGTCTGCAGTCTCCAGCGGTGATGTCTGGCGTCGTCGGCAGCCATGCGCGAGCGATTGGCGGCGCATTGCTGCCGCTGCACACTCAGTTTTTCCCGCTGAAAGACATTTTCTTGAAGCAAGATTTGGTTTAAAGCCAATTTATACATACAAACTACAGTCCGTTCGGACTGAGCCTGTCGAAGTCTTCTAGAACCCATCGACAAGCTCAGGGCGAACGGCTTGATTGATATCCGTCATTAAATTTTGGTTTAATAACAGCATGAAAATTTACCTAGATTCCGCGCAAATCAACTCTTGGAAGCTCCCCGCTGGCTGCCCCGCCATCCAAGGCGTTACCACCAACCCCAGCTTGGTCTTTCAAGCCGGCTTGCCAGTGAATTTAGCCACGTATTTGCAACTCATCCAAACCGCCGCCGACCACGGCTTTGCAGAGCTGATGCTGCAACTCCCGACCAACGACGCCACTTTGGCTCTGCAATGGCTAGACCAGCTGCGCCCAGCCGCTGAAACTGCCAGCGTTCGCATCACCATCAAACTCCCCTGCCACCCAGACTGGCTGCCCACCATAGCCGCCGTACAAGCCAAAGGGCAACCGATTTTGCTGACCGGTTTGTCCAACCCCGTGCAGCTCCTCTGGGCTAAATCCCTCAAAGCCGCTTTCGTGGCACCTTACGTTGGCAGATTGGTCGACGACGGCCGCGACGTTTGGCCCTTCATGCAAGCCTGCGTTGCCGTGCAAAATGAACTCATCGGTGATAAAAAAGGCCCCGCTTTGCTGGCAGCCAGTATCAAATCCCCCGAAGTTTTGACCCGTTTGATCGCTACAGGCGCAGCAGCAGTGACCTTGCCACCCGCCAGTTTGGTGGCTTGGGCAGGTGATGCGCTGACCGAGGCAGCGATGGATCAGTTTGAGCTAGATACGTCAAAAAGCCTTCAAATTACCACCTAAATACCTCTTAAATATACCTCTAGCCGTCGTATTTATTGCCTCAGCAGCTACTAAAAATATAGCAAATCCATTTCGCTTATAATACAAGTCGACGGGCCTTCCCACATGGGGAAGCGGCCAACCGGGTCAGGTGGGGAACCAAGCAGCCCTAACTGTGGAGCCAGTGCTGGGGTCAAGGCTCGTCAACCTCATTCTTTAAGATCATTTTTTTGCACAAAACACTGTCATTCCCGCGAAGGCGGGAATCTAGACGGTTTACTAATTATTTCCCACCCCGAATCTTCGCCATCAGTAGCTCAGTGTTAACTTTGCGCTCGGCATTCACTTTAGCCACGGCTGGGCGTTCGTTCATGGCTTTGAGGTAGTCGCGAGTGGGCATACCTGCAAACACATCTTCTTGCAATGCCAATTTACCCAAGTTAGCGATGACGGGCAGATGCACAATGGCGACGCAATCGGCCAAAGTGAAGGTATCGCCTGCGACATAAGGGCTAAATTTTGCCAATCCTGCAAAGCCGGCAATGCCTTTTTTGAGCAATTTGCGCACGCGCTCGACCTGTTCTACAGGCGCTGGTGGTGCGCCGAAAAAAGCAGGGCCATACAGCTCGCGCGCGACCATTTCCATGTGCCAATCCAAATAAACCACCAATTCGCGCACTTTGGCTGCGGCAAATGGGTCTTTGGGGATGAGCGGATGGTCTGGATAAGCGGCTTCCACGTATTCGCAGCACACGCTGGATTCCAAAATCACGCCCTGCTCGGTCTGCAAAAACGGCACTTTGCCCAAAGGCGAGCGCTCGGTCAATGCGGGGTTGTTTTTCATCCCCGTCCAAACCAATTCCTCCTCGAAAGAGACGCCTTTTTCTAGCAGCGCGAGTTTGACCTTGTTGTGGTAGTTGCTGCCAGCAAAGCCGCAGAGTTTGAGTGTCATGGGTTCTCCAAAAATAAGTGAAAAAATAAGTTAACGACTGAAAAAAAATAAAATCACAGCTTTATTTTGATGCAAAAAAGACCCAAGCAAAGTCATACGAGAGACTATCATGCAAACTAAAGCGCCCATCACAGCCTAAAATTGACAAAATACAATCACAGACCTGCACTATACTGCACACCATGACACAACATTCCACCCCCGTTTTCTCGACCGTCGGCATCGTCGGCACTGGCGCCATGGGGCGCGGCATTGCGCAAATAGCCGCGCAAGCTGGCAGCCGCGTGGTGCTGTTTGACGCTGCGCCAGACGCCGCCAACAAAGCGCGCACCGCCATCAGCCAGCAATGGGCAAAACTCGTTGAAAAAGGCCGTGTAACTGAGTTTGAAGCGGCCAGCCGCAGCGCCCGTTTGCACGTGGCCCACACAGTGCATGATTTAGCGCACTGCGACTTGGTCATCGAAGCCATCGTTGAAAACCTCAATGTCAAGCAAACCGTGTTGAGCGAGATTGAAGCCATGGTCGCGGTTGACTCTGTGCTGGTCAGCAACACCTCGTCGCTGTCCGTCACATCCATCGCCGCTGGCTTAAAGCGCCCTGCCCAATTCGCTGGCTTCCACTTTTTCAACCCAGTGCCCCTGATGAAGGTGGTCGAGGTGATTGCCGGCCTGAAAACCGACCCCGTTATTTGTGCCAAACTCGCCGTCTACGCGCAACAAATGGGCCACAAAGCGGTGCAAGCGGCTGATACGCCGGGCTTCATCGTCAACCACGCGGGGCGCGGCTTTGGCACCGAGGCGCTACGGATTGTGTCTGAGGGTGTGGCCGATTTTGTGACGATTGACCGCATTTTGCGCGACCAAGCGGGCTTCAAGCTCGGCCCGTTTGAGCTGATGGATTTGACCGCGCTGGACGTGTCGCACCCCGTGATGGAGTCGATTTATCACCAGTATTTTGAAGAGCCACGCTACCGCCCCAGTGTGATCACCGCGCAGCGCCTGGCGGGCGGTGTGCTAGGGCGCAAAACCAACGCGGGCTTTTACGACTACAAAGACGGCGTGGCGGTGATTCCGCCTGAGCCAGCCGTACCCGTCGTTAACGACATGCCGCCCGTTTGGGTGTCGCCCCGCGCCTCGCGCCGCTCTGAATTGTTGCAATTACTCAAAGACTTGGGCGCAACGATTGAAACCGGCGCTTCGCCATCAATGCACGCGCTCACCATCGTCGCGCCACTGGGTTTTGACATCACCACCGTGGCTGTGGTGGAGCGGCTGGACCCAAGCCGCACTGTCGGTATCGACATGATGGTTGACGATGCCGCGACCAAACGCCGCGTGCTCGCCACCAACCCCGCCACCCGCGCCGACATGCGCGACGCCGCCCACGCCCTCTTCGCCCGCGACGGCAAAGCGGTGAGCGTGATCCGCGACAGCGGCGGTTTTGTGACGCAGCGCGTCGTGAGCACCATCGTCAACATCGCGGCCGACATCTGCCAACAAAGCGTCTGCAGCCCGCAAGATTTAGAAACTGCGGTCACCCTCGGCCTGGGCTACCCACAAGGCCCGCTGGCGATGGGCAATATGTATGGCCCGACGAACATTTTGGAAGTGCTGTTCAACATGCAAACCGTCTACGGCGACCCGCGTTACCGCCCCAGCCCGTGGCTGCGTCGCCGGGGGGCGATTGGGTTGTCGTTGTTGCATACTGAAGAATAAACACCACACTTACCGTTCGGGCTGAGCTTGTCGAAGCCTTCAAAACCCTTCGACAAGCTCAGGGCGGACGGATTTTTTTGTAAAAGGATAAAAATGCCCGCAGAACTCCAAAGCACCAGCCACGGCTTGACCATGGTGCTGACCATCAGCAACCCCGACAACCGCAACGCGCTGGGGCCTGAAATCTATGCCGCTGGCATTGAAGCGCTGAACGTGGCTGAATCCAGCCCCGAAGTGCGCAGCGTCATCATCACTGGTGCGAACACCCCCACAGGCCCCGCTTTTTGCGCTGGTGGCGACTTGCGCCGCATGCAAAACAACCGCCAAGCGCCGCCCGAAGTGCAAAAAGCCAGTATTGAAGCTCTGCACAGCTGGATAGAGGCGATTCGTGCCTTCCCCAAGCCCGTGATCGCAGCGGTTGAGGGGGCAGCCGCTGGCGCTGGCTTTTCGCTGGCGCTGGCGTGTGATTTCATCGTATCGGCGCAAAACGCGGTGTTTGTGATGGCGTACAGCAACATTGCCTTATCCCCAGACGGCGGTGGTAGCTGGTCGCTCAGCCGCGCCCTGCCGCGCCAGCTGGTGACGGAATTGTTGATGTGTGGCAACAAGTTAGACGCGCCGCGCCTGCATGCTTTGGGCGTAGTCAACCGCGTGGTTAATCAAGGTACAGCGCTGACCGAAGCTTTGGCTTTGGCCGACACCCTGAACGCCAGAGCGCCCAACGCACTCGCCAGCTGCAAAGAATTGGTCAACGAGGCAACAGCCAATACCCTGCCGGAACATTTAAAGCTGGAGCGCGATAATTTCGTGGCCAACCTGCGGCACAACAATGCGGGGATTGGGATTGAGGCGTTTTTGAGCAAAACGACGCCTAAGTACGAGTGAATTTGTCTTAATTTACGTTATTTTTGCTATATATTTTATAGCTATTTAGGCAGTAAATACGCCGGCTAGATGCGTATTTTTATGGTTAAATCAGTGATTCCCCATCACTAAAGTCCAATAATAGACATAAGTGGCGCTTGGATTGGTTTTGCAGCTAACCGCAATATCTTTAAACGAAGCAGTCATCATGTTCTCGCAATGACTAGAGCTCGCTAACCAATCGCCACTGACCTGCGAAGCAGAGGATTGTCCGGCAGCAATGTTTTCACCGACTTTGCCGTAGGAATAACCTGCTGCACTTGCACGTGCGCCAATTCTTAAACCATCTGAACCAGGATGGGCAAAGAAGTTATTGACGGCCATGTCGTTGGAATGCACGGCTGCTGCACTTTCCAATTGGCCATTCCAACCCAATGCGCCAGCGGCAGGGTAGGTAACGCCACCGCAAACTTGAGGTTTCGAACGGATAGCGTTGATCTCAGCTACAACTGCCGATTTGTAATCCCCAAAAGGACATTCAGCTGCTGTCGGCGTAGGAGCCGGAACAGGCGTTGGCGTTGGCGTTGGGATTGGCGCTGGAGTTGGGGTCGCAGCTGGCGTCCCTGATGGCGTCGGCGTCGGGGTCGGAGTGGGCGTAGGTGTTGGGGCTGCTGTCGATGAATCGCCACCACCGCAGGCTGTCAAAGTCAAACTTAGTGCCATCACCCATGCAGTCAATGGTGTTTTGGTCGTTAGGGCTTGGGTGTAGCTTTTGGTTGGTTTCATAAGTTGAAAATTCTTAGTTGCCTTCGTCTTCCAATCTTACTGTTTAGCGGCTTAAATCTTTATGACTTCGAACAAGTTTAAAGCATTGCACCTTCGGTTTTTCGCATTAAAAGTACGGGTACGTGTGTTACATCACATATTTGTAATACTAAAGAATACTATTATATTGATAGCACCTTAGGCAATTAATACTTGGGCTAGGCCTCAATTTTTCACAT
>JAYUJX010000242.1:0-1725 GCA_043764955.1 Polaromonas sp. | reverse complement strand
TTAAGAGTTCAGGAATGAAAATTTCAAAGTTTTTGATTTGCGATGTGCTGAGCTGGTCTAACGGTAAGCCCGCCAAACTGTCCACATCGTCTCCCATTTCCTCTAACGGGACGTCTGCGACTACGCCAGCTTGGGCAATCAACTGCAAGTGGCCAATGGTGTCAGCGCCAAACCACTGGCGGTACATTTTGTTGGCAAACAGCAAATCTGATCTGCCCAAGGGTGCTACAGAAACTGAAGCATCCATGCCTTCTAAAACAGTTATGAATCGATCTTGCGATTCAAGTAACTGCTGGCGGACACGGTTCGGCTCAGTAATGTCAGTGGTTGATGTCATCAAACCTGTTTGCTGACCTTTGGCGTCAATCAAGGGTGAGACATACATACGAGCATCAAATAATTTTCCGCTTTTACGCTTTACACGAATTTGAAAACCACCCTTTGGTGCACGACCAGCCAGCTCGTCTTCCAGCTGCTTGTTCAGGATTTCATAATCTTGTGCAGGCCAATAGGGGAAGGGTGCGGTTGTACCGATTAATTCATTCTCAGACCAACCCGTCATCTCGCAAAAAGCAGGGTTCACGTAGGTGATTTTGCCTTGCATGTCTAGCGCACGCATCCCCGTGAGCATGGAGTTTTCCATCGCACGACGAAAGTTGGTTTCGCTGATGAGGGCTTGCTGCGTTCTCATGCGTCTGCGGGTATGGCGCCACGTGGCAACCAGCATCCAAACCGTCAAGGCACTCAATGCAGCGGTAAGCCAAAACAAGCCGCTACCGACTAAACCGAGAGAGGTTCGATATGCCTGTGCACGCAAAACCAAGTCGTTTCCGACGGGTGAAACGGGAATTTGGTATTCGTTAGGCGCAGCAGCCCAGGGCAAGAGTTTGGTAGCGGCATTGCGCGGCTTAATCGACTGACCCGCCAGCACGGCTGTTTTGCCGTTGGTCAATGACACCGCATATTTAGCCGTGATTTCATTTGGCACGCCAAAGCGCAAAACGCCATCGACCGAGTATTCGCCCATGATGACGCCCGCGAATTTGCTTTTTTCAGTCAATGGGATGTGCAATTGCAGTATGGGCTCTGCACCCGCTTCAACGATTGGGCGCGAATAAATAGGCTGGGCTAAATCTTTGGCTAAATTAAAGGCAAATGTACCTTCCGTTTCTTTGAAGTTGACGATGCTTCCCACCCCGCGCAGTTGGCTATTTGACGCGCTAGACGACGCATAAGCGGCCTTAACCCGCTGCTTGTTGTCAATCCACGTAATTGCATGCAGTTCAGGGTAATTGTTGATCAGCGTTTCGGCTTGTGTCGTGAAGTCTTCAGCGTCAATTTCTTTGCTAGACACGTCCCGCGCTACACGCTGAAGTTGTTCTTGACGTTCTAACAAGCGCAATCGCAAACGCTGCTGAGCGTATTCGACATCGCGTTTGATGGTTTCTTGTTCCCGGTCTATTTCTTCTAATCTTAAATATGCGAAAGATGCCACGATGGCCGATAGAAACAAAAGCACCGTGATGAGTGGCGCGATACTGGCATATCTGTCTTGTCGATTTGGCGACTGTCTACGCCACCAACTACGCAGCCATACGGGTATACCCGTCATCACGTCAGTTTTTTTAGTTTTACTCTGGGTCAAATCCATGAATAGAGTGTATTGCTTTGTATAAAGCTTTCGATGTCTTGATGAATGATAAATACATCACGATAAATCAATTT
>JAYUJX010000241.1:0-1726 GCA_043764955.1 Polaromonas sp. | reverse complement strand
CACGCAAGCAGGCACAGACAAAAGTGCATCACTTGTCGCAGTACCAGCTCAAGACGAGTCTGCAAATCAGTCCTTGGTGGCCAACGGCCAGCTTGGTTTGGGTCTGTGTGGTGGGGGCATTTGGTGCGCTCACGGTCACTTTGAAGCTTTTTCCGGCCATCGTCACCCTGCATCTGTTGGGCGCCTTGTTGTTGTTGGTTTTGTTGACTCGCCAGGCCAAGCACTACGACTTAGTAACAGCGGAGGTGACTTCGAAAACCAATACTGCCGTTGTTCCCAAGCGTTTACGCACAGTGCTCATCGCCACCTTCGCTCTCGTTTGGCTGCAAATCGCGCTGGGTGGCTGGGTCAGCACCAACTACGCCGTGCTGGCGTGTGACACCTTTCCTGCCTGCCAAAAAAGCTGGTGGCCACAGATGGATTTCGCCAATGGCTTTAGCCTGTGGCGTGAGTTAGGGCTCACTTCGTTGGGTGAAAACATGCCGTTTTCAGCGCTTACCGCCATCCATTACACGCACCGCTTGTCGGCCTATGTGGTGTTCATCGCGCTGGCTTACAGCGCATGGCTGTTAGCTAAAGCCGCTGTAAATCACAAAGTGCCGAACTTTAAGCGCTATTCAAATTGGCTCATCGCGTTGGCGCTATGGCAGTTTTTTACGGGCGTGACCAATGCCGTCATGGGATGGCCACTTTTCGCTGCGCTGGCACACACGGCGGGGGCAGCTGGTTTGGTCATGGTGCTGACCTGGATATTGAGCAAGCACCGCATAAAATAAGTCATGACTCCTACTCCGACAGTTTCAATGACAGTTCTCCAGCAGTTTTACGCCCTCACCAAGCCCCGTGTGATTCAACTCATCGTTTTTTGCGCCCTGATTGGCATGGTCTTGGCCGTGCCTGGCATGCCATCAGCAGCCGAGTTCAAAGTCGGTTTGCTCGCTTGCTTGGGTATTTGGTTGGTCGCAGGCGCTGCCGCAGCGTTCAATTGCATCGTTGAAAAAGGCATTGACGCCAAAATGAAACGTACCGCTTGGCGACCCACAGCCAAAGGCGATCTCAGCGACACGCAAACTCTCATCTTTTCAGCTTTTTTGTGTGCATTGGGCTCAGCGATCCTGTACTTTTGGGTCAATCCGCTGACCATGTGGCTCACATTCGCCACCTTCATTGGCTATGCCGTCATCTACACCGTGATTTTGAAGCCGCTTACCCCGCAAAACATTGTTATCGGCGGGGCATCAGGCGCCATGCCGCCCGTGCTGGGTTGGGCGGCGATGACCAACAGCGTCGGACCTGAGGCTTTAATTTTGTTTTTGATCATCTTTTTGTGGACTCCGCCGCACTTTTGGGCATTGGCGCTGTACCGCGTGGAAGATTACCGCAAATCCGGCCTGCCCATGCTGCCCGTCACCCACGGCAACGAATTCACCCGCTTGCAGGTATTCTTGTACACCTTGGTGCTGTTTCCCGCGTGTTTGATGCCTTTTGTGTTTGGCATGAGTTCATGGCTGTATTTGGCCACGGCAGTGGTTTTGAGCATCGGTTTCACCGGTTACGCCTTCGCCCTGTGGCGCAATTATTCAGACGAATTGGCGCGTAAGACCTTTCGCTTTTCTTTGATTCACCTCAGCGCATTGTTTGCGGCTTTGTTGATCGATCACTACATTTTTTAAATCACTACCTACCATGAATAAGCGCTCAAGCAAACGATATTTCTTGCAAAATG
>JAYUJX010000240.1:0-6195 GCA_043764955.1 Polaromonas sp. | reverse complement strand
TGACTGATCACATCATCGATATGCCGAAACGGTTTGTCGCCTGCGAGCTCGTCAACCTTGATGTTGATGAAATCTGGCGGTAAGCTGCGATTGGTTTGTACGATGCGTGCTGTTACTTCACGGCGTTTGACTTCGTAACTTTGGAGTGCTGCAAGTGGGTCAGCGTGAGTAGCCAACTCGACCGCCAAAGTTCGTGCATCTATCAGCGCTTGAGCTGAACCATTGGAGCCGCGCGGATACATAGGGTGCGCTGCATCCCCCATTAAGGTGATACGGCCAAATGTCCACTGTGCGATTGGGTCTTTATCCACCATCGGGTATTGCAGCACTTGATCGGCGTTGCGTATCAGTGCAGGCACATCCAGCCAATCAAATTTCCAATCTTTAAAAATCGGCATGAAGTCTTCAATCTTGCCGCAGCTGTTCCAGTCGTTCATATCGCGGCTATCGCCTTCGATTTCAGCCATCCAGTTGATCAGTTGCAAATCTTGAGAATCAATATTGTCAACAATTGGGTAAATCACCATCTTGCCAGTTTTGATAGAACCAATACGGATATAACTTTTGCCCGTTAATATCGGTTTGTACCGCGTCACGCCACGCCATGTGTTGATACCGGCGAAAGCAAGTTTGTCGTTCGGATAAAACTGTTTACGAACTGCAGAGTGGATGCCGTCACAAGCGATGACAATATCTGCCTGCACTGATGGCAAATGTGCGCCATCCGTGCTTTGTACAAAATTGACGGTAGCACCAACGCCATCCTGCGTTACACCAACACAGCGGCGATTGGTATGCACTCTATCTGCGCCTAAACGCCCAAGTACAGCATCGAACAAAATCCAATGCAACTTGCCACGATGAATACCCAGTTCTGGTACGGCATAGCCAGCATGTCGTCCACGAGGTTCTTTGTAGATGAATTGGCCAAAACGGTTGAAGAAAACGCTTTCTAGGTTTTCAATGCCCACTGCCTCTAGCTCGGCTTGTAAACCGAGTCCAGCCAACTCGCTCATCGCATGCGGCAACAAGGTGATGCCTACACCTAGCTCTTTGACATGGGGCACTGATTCATAAACATCACATGTCAAACCATGCTGCTGTAATGCCAAGGCAAAGCTTAAACCAGCGATACCACCACCGACAACAGCAATTTTGCAGGCAGACAATGCGCGGTCAGGCTGAGTCATCATTCCGCTGTGATGCCATTGCGTCGAATAACCTCGCCCCAGCGCGGGTAATCTTTATTGACGAGTTGCGTCAATTCGTCCGTTGTTGACGCGCTAGCATCCATGCCAGCGCGTTTAAGCAAGTCATTCACTTCTGGCAATTTCAGAATTGTTGAAATTTCACTGTTGAGACGGTTCACAACGGGTTGAGCTGTCTTGCTGGGTGCAAAAAAAGCATACCAAAGATCGACCTCAATGTCTTTGATACCCATTTCACCAAAGGTAGCCACGTTCGGGGCAACTGGATGACGCTTAGGACTGCCAACAGCCAGCGCATTCAGCTTGCCGGCACTAACAAAGCCCTGTGCAATGTGTACGGGCAAAAAGCCAACCATAATTTCACCTGACAAAATATCTTGTATGTAGCCCGCTGTGCCACGGTAAGGGACATGCAACATGAAAAGATTTGTTTTTGCCTTGAACAACTCCATCGCCATATGGTGCGGCGTACCAACACCCGGCGATCCAAAGTTGATGTAACCCGGTTTCGCTTTAGCTTGCGTCACCAATTCATTCATCGTTTTGATACCAGTTTTCGGATTACTCACCAACATCAAAGTGCCCCAAGCTGCAAGCGACACTGATGAAAAATCCTTGGTTGGATTAAACGGCACATTTTTATAGAGCTGCGAGGCCATCAACATCGTATTCGCCCCCATCAACACGGTATAGCCGTCTGGGCTGGCTTTAGCCACGACATCTGCACCAATATTGCCACTCGCACCGGCCATGTTTTGGACAACGACAGGCTGACCCAACTTATCACTCAAACGCGGTGCAACAGCGCGTGCAATGGTGTCCATGCCCGTTCCGGCGGTGAAAGGGACGATGATTTTGATGGGTTGCGTCGGCCAAGTTTGCGCATATGACGTCAAAGCGGTCAGTCCAACCACGCAGCTGAATGTCAATTTTGAGAAAGTATTTTTCATAGGCTTGCCTCTTTACAGGTAATGCTCACAAATTAATCTTAAATACGCGCTGCGCATTGGTCTGAAAAAATCTCTTCTTATCTTCGTCGCTCATCTGCATATTGTCCATAACGGTGACTTCATCAACAGCGTATTGACAGGGATAATCCATCGCATACATCACACGGTCAACCCCGACGACGGATTGTGTGAATTTAATCGCCGACTCCCATGCCACGCCACTGTTGGTGATGATGAAGTTTTCTTTCAAATAATCGCTTGGTTTTTTGCGTAAAGGTTTGATGCTCTCATACCGCTGCGACTTCACAGTCGCTTGATGCATGTAATCCAAGCGATAAGCCCAAAATGGCAATGCTTCGCCCATATGACCAATGATCATTTGCAGCTTGGGAAAACGATCAAACACACCTGAAGTGATGATTCGTAGCGCATGCAAACCCGTCTCCACGCCAAAGCCATAAATCGCCCCATCCAAACCACACTCTTGAAAGGGTTCGATCATGTTTTTTAGGAAGAGAATTAGGGCGCAAATAAATCGGCACATCATGCGCTTCGGTCGCAGCAAAAATATCCCAAAATTTCGGGTCTGACAAATACCTGCCCTGCGTGTGCGAATTGATGATGACCGAATGCATGCCCAACTTGCTCACACCGCGCTCAATCTCTTTGGCAGCAGCAGCAGGGTCTTGCGGCGCGACCGCGATCATGCCCGTAAAACGGGTGGGATGAAGGCGCACTGCTTCGGCGAGTTGATCATTCGCCGATTGACTGAACGACACAGCTGTTGCTTTGTCCATCACTTGTACCCCAGGCGCTGTCAGTGCGATCTCTTGATGGTCAATGCCCGCTTCGTCCATGTGCTGAAGTCGCACTTGGTCTAAATCAGTCAAGCAACGCATGATGTGAGTTGCACGGGCACTGGGGCTGCTCATATAAAAACCCATCAACCCTTTGAAACCTGGATCCACATCATTTCTGGCAAGAATCTTGCGATAAATGTCTAGCATCTCAGACGGGGCAAACGCCTCTTCAGTCGCGATTCTCAGATAGTTCACTTTATTGATCATAATTAAAAGTGGAATTTTTTGTTTGCATGCTAACTATAAATATATTATTTCGGCATTTTTTACTTCTAACTATCCATGTTTTCCCTTAGACTTCTACCAAACTTACAAAACTATACATTGTGCCTGCTTTTCTCAACCTTTCACAACTTTACGCTCGCCCTGGTTTTTTACTACGTCGCGCACATCAGATATCAACAGCTGTATTTGAAGACGAATGCAAGAGCGTGGCCCTCACCCCGGCGCAGTTTGGCGTATTGTCTGTCCTGCATGCTAGCCCCGGCTTAGACCAGTCCTCATTAGGCCGGGCACTGGGTTTTGACAAAGTCACCATCATGCGGGTGATGCGTGGCCTTGAAACACGTGGTTTGATTGTTCGAACTTTTGCGCCTACGAACCGACGCAATTTATCGATTACTTTGACTGATGCTGGCTTAACTTTGCTGATGGCAACGCGAGAACCTGCTGAACTCGCTTACAACCGGCTGATGACACCACTGAGCCCTGAGCAACGCGAACAACTTGTCTCGCTTTTGCAATTGCTCACAAACGGGTTGGAAAATGAAGCGCGAGCAGCGTTCGTACCGCCATCGACTCAAACGGGGAGAAGCATAGAAAAAAAAGATGCGGCAGACCCTGTATGCACTCTGCAAAAACAGCTCAATCCAGCTGAGACCTATTTAGACTAGCCTACACAGTGATAGTAAAGTCTAGGTATTTTGAGACTTGTCACTTTGCCACTTCGCCAGCGCAGCATCGTCGCTCGCCCGGGCATCAACCCAACGTGCGGCTGTAGCGGCATCTGGCGTTTTCTCTTTTTTCCAGAATGGTGCTTGGGTTTTCAGATAATCCATGACAAATTCACAGGCATTGAACGACTCGCCACGGTGGGCTGATGTCACGGCCACCATCACAATCTGATCCATCGGCTGCAACCGACCTACGCGGTGGATGACGCGCATGGCGTAGATGTCAAACCGTTCAAAAGCCGCGTCAATCGTCGCTTCAATCGACTTTTCTGTCATGCCGGGGTAGTGTTCCAGCTCTAACTCGCTCACGGTGTCGCCATCGTTGATGTCACGTACCGTACCGACAAAGGCACAAACCGCGCCTACGCGTTTGTCTGCAGCCCGCAGCTTGGCAACTTCAGCACTGAGGTCGAAATCTTCGGTTTGGACCCTAACACCTGAATAATTGCGTGATTCAACTCTGGCTTGCATGGCAGTTCCTAGCCGCCAGTCACAGGCGGGAAAAATGCGACTTCACAGCCTTCAAGCAAAACGGTTGCATCGTCACTCATCTCCTGGTTCAAGGCCATACGCAGGGTGCGGCCTTTGAAAGCGGCATCTAGGCTTTCCGCGTACGCCCCACCACGCGCAGCCAATTCGCCACGCAACTGTCCCAGCGTCGTGGCGCTGGTTTGCAGTACTTCCGATCCCTGGCCGATGGACTCGCGGATGGAGGCGAAGTATTTGACAGTAACTTTCATGACGGTTTTAAGATAAGAGTTCAGCAAATGACACAAACTGGACCATATCACCAATGGCAATCGTCTGCCCGGGCGGGTTATTGACCAATCCGTCACCCCAAACGGCAGAAGTTAGTACGCCAGAGCTTTGATTTGGGAACAAGTCCAAACTACCGTTAGCATTTCGTTTAACACGCAAGAATTCACGTCGTTTATCGGCTCTAGCCCATGTAAAATCTGCCCGAGCAGCTACGGATTTTGTAGTAACTTGGTCAACATCCTGCACCCCCTGCAATTTGAGCAAAAATGGGCGTACCAAGAGCAAAAATGTCACAAAGCTGGACACCGGATTGCCCGGCAAGCCAATGAAATGGCAGGTTTCCCCTTCGACATGCTCAGGGCGAACGGTTTTGCGTATCTTGCCATACGCAAACGGCTTACCAGGTTTGATAGCGATTTGCCATAAATTCAACTCGCCCAGCGCCTGCACAGCGGGTCTGATATGGTCTTCCTCTCCGACGGAGACGCCACCGCTGGTCAAAATCAGGTCATGCCCTTCGGCGGCGCTACGCAAAGCAGCTTTGGTTGCGTCCAAATTGTCGGGCACGATGCCCATATCGGTCACCACGCAACCCAAGCGCTGCAGCAAAGCGCGTAAAAAGAAACGGTTCGAGTTGTAAATACTGCCGGCGGGCATGTCTTGCGGGGCAATGTCGCCCGGCATGACCAGCTCATCACCCGTGGAAAACAGCGCGACTTTAGGACGACGTACGACAGGCAAGCTAGCCAAACCAATACTAGCCGCTAGCCCAAGCGATGCAGGCGTGAGGCGCTCTCCCTTTTGCAGCACCACCGCACCCAAAGCCACGTCTTCTCCAGCACGGCGTACCCACTGGCCGGATCTTGGGACTGCATTGACGCGTATTTGACTCACACCGTCTTTGTCCGAGAGAACGTCGCATTCCTCCTGCATCACTACAGCGTCCGCACCGGCTGGAATAGACGCACCCGTAAAGATGCGAGCAGCCGTTCCTGGCTGCAAAGCTGTGCCGACACTGCCTGCTGGGATGCGCTGGCTGACGCTGAGCACCGCTCCTGTCAAACCCGTCATATTTGCCACGTCCGCAACTCGCATGGCATAGCCGTCCATAGCACTGTTGTCTTGCGGTGGCACATGCAAGCTGGAAAGTATGTTTTGCGCCAAAACGCGGCCATCGGCGTCGAAGGTGGATACCTGATCAACACCAGCAAGCGTTGAAACCTTCGCAAGCAGTTCGGCTAAAGCAATGTCCAAAGGTTTCAGCGGAGCGCGTGCAGATGTCATGATGGATTACGTCACTTTAATTAGCTCTAATATTTTCTATATCACTATACTTTTAATAGCATCTTAGGCAATAAATACGCCGGCTAGAGGCATAAATGACCGTATTTTTTAATCAATATGGTTTTTAAGCGCATTTCTCTACAATATACGCCTTCAACAGCGCCACATCAGCCGGCATGTT
>JAYUJX010000239.1:0-1731 GCA_043764955.1 Polaromonas sp. | reverse complement strand
AACAGCCCAAATAAAGATGTGATCGACGCCATGTAGAATGCTTTTATGACCGAAAAAACTGATGAATCAACCTCGCTACAGCCTTGGATAATGATGCTACCGTTTGCCGAGCAACTTTTCAGCATCATACTTTTTGTACTTCTGGCACCAAGCGTCATTGGTATTTTTTTAATTTATCTCGGTGAGCTGGCCTATGGATTTGCACTATTGAGTATTTGGATCGTAGTATTTGCTTGGTTTGCAATATTTATAGATCGCAAAAAAATCGTCCACTTATGGATATCAATTCCGCTAGCTTTGCTTGCTTTTTTTGGAGCTATTTACGCATTTTTTGCACCGTAAATAAAAGCAATGCAACAATCATCTAGTTGAAGCACTTATTGGTCAAGCCGCTACATTTGCAACACCAAAATTACCCCTAAGGATCAAAAATGACCGACCTAACCCCTGAAAACGTCGAATACGCTGGCTTTTGGATACGCGTGGGGGCGTCCATCATTGACTCGATTTTGCTGATGATGATTACCTACCCAATTCTTTACGCCGTGTACGGCTGGGTGGGTTTGGATTATGGGGACGCCATGAAAACGACGGGGTTTGTGGATATTTTGCTGACTTGGATTTTGCCTGTGGTCGCCGTTATTTGGTTTTGGACCGCAAAACAAGCGACGCCGGGCAAAATGTTGCTGTCGCTGCGGGTGGTGGATGCTAAAACGGGTGGGAGCTTGAGCGTGGGGCAAGGCTTGGTGCGCTATGTGGGGTATTTTGTGTCTGCTATTCCGTTTTGCCTAGGCTTGATTTGGGTAGCTTTTGACAGCAAAAAGCAGGGTTGGCACGACAAGATTGCCGGCACAGTGGTGGTGCGCAGCAAGCAACGGGGCACGGAGGCGGTGCGGTTTCCGCAGGCTTGAAAACATGAATTTTAAGGCCATTTTAGACCTCTAGCCGGCGTATTTATTTCCTAATTAGCTATTTTATTGATAGCAAATCTAAGCTCCTTCGATCCATAAATCCAAGCCAACAGCCTGTTCAAGACGGCAACATTGTGCTCTTCTCATTTTGGCTCGATTTAGCAAATCATTGACCACTTTAAGGTCAGCGAAGGAGGAAATCATGCAAAAGGAATTTAGCAACGGCGACATCACGGTGATCTGGCAGTCAGACAAGTGCCAGCATTCTGGCAAATGTGTGCAGGGTCTGCCGCAGGTGTTTAGGCCCAAAGAGCAACCTTGGATCAAAATCGAGCAGGCCAGCTCGGCTGACATTGTGGCGACGGTGCATAACTGCCCCTCAGGCGCGTTGAGCATCAAGGGGGAATAGCATGCGAAGTGAGCCTAAATTCATGCCGTTTTAGGCCTCTAGCCGACGTCTTTATTGCCCAAGCAGCTATATCTTTAATAGCAAAATCAGAGCGTTTGAACTCGATATTCCACCGCCAAAGTGTGCGATTTACCCGCTGGCACGGTAACAAAGTTTTCCAAAGCGTTGGCGCTTTCTACGCAGACGAAGCGTTTCCAGCCGCCATCTTTAACGCCTTGACCGTCAACGCCCAAGTCGCCCATTTGCGCGGCTCTGGCTGCCCAAGGGTTCCAAACGACGGTGCTTTGGCTGCCCAGTTTGGCGATGTGGATACTGCGTTTGAAGCCCCTGTCGACGATGGTGCAACGCTCTGGGGTGTTGACGTAGACGCGGTCGACCTCTTCACCAAACGAGATGGCACCGGCTTGGTCG
>JAYUJX010000238.1:0-1733 GCA_043764955.1 Polaromonas sp. | reverse complement strand
CGGTGGCGGGCATGATTGCATCGCCTATCTCCAGCGTGTACCCCAACATGGGCTCACAAGTGCTCATCATGTGTTTTGTGGTGGTGGTTATTGGTGGTATTGGTTCGGTTCGGGGCGCGTTGATTTCAGCGTTGCTCGTAGGATTAGTTGATACCTTTGGCAAAGTGCTTTTGCCATCCATGTCGGGCATGCTGGTTTACATGTTGATGGCTGCCGTGCTGCTGTGGAAACCTGAAGGATTGTTCAAAGCATGAGCTCGCCAAAAGCCAATTTAGAAATACTGCCACGCGGTGTGCAAATCGCGTTGGGCTTGGGCTTGGTTGCCCTGCTCGCCTTTCCGTGGGTAGGTACCGATTTTTACACGCAGATGGTGACGCGTATGCTCATCATGGCTATATTTGCGATGAGCCTGGATTTGCTGCAAGGCGTCACTGGTTTGGTGTCTTTGGGGCATGCGGCGTATTTTGGTTTGGCGGGCTATGCCTTGGCATTTTTAATGCCGCAAGATGCTGCAGTGAGTCTGTGGTGGACGCTACCGGTAGCCGTTTTGGTATCTGCTCTAGCCGCTTTGATCATCGGTTTTTTTGTCGTCAGAACGCATGGCATCTACTTCATCATGGTGACGATGGCATTTGCGCAAATGGTGTTTTTCTTGTTTTTTGACAACAAGGTGCTAGGTGGCTCGGATGGGCTTTATATCAACTTCAAGCCAAGCGCGCAAATCCTAGGTTTTACCCTGCTTGATTTAGACAATAAGATCACTTTTTACTATCTAACGCTTGCACTGGCCGTGCTGGTTTATGTGTTTTTACGCCGTTTGTTGTGGAGTCCGTTGGGTCGAGCACTTTCAGGTATTCGCATCAATGAGCACCGTATGCGAGCTATGGGATTTGGCACCTTCGGCTACAAACTGACTGCATTCACCATCGCGGGGGGGCTGGCTGGCTTGGCTGGCTACTTGTGGGGGGCGCAAAGTGGCTATATCAACCCAGAATTGATGGGCTTTCACATGAGTGCGCACGCCATCATGATGGTTATTTTGGGTGGTATGGGCAACTTTGCGGGTGCATTTTTAGGTGCTTTCACCTTTGAAATGGTGTTGCATGCGTTGAAAGACTTGCCAGCCGTTCAACTCTTAGGAAAAGACATCAATTTGGGCAAGCACTGGCAACTGTGGATGGGGACATTCATCGTGCTCGTGGTGATATTTGCACCGCGCGGACTGATGGGTTTGGCTGGGCGCTTTTTGCAGCGTAAGCGTGCCAAAGCGGGAGTACAAAATGACTGAATTACTTTTGTGCGCTAAAAACCTGACCAAGCACTTTGGTGGCTTGGCTGCAGTAAATGATGTGTCGATTGATTTGTACCGAGGTCAAATTCATGCCGTGATTGGCCCTAATGGTGCGGGAAAATCAACACTGACCAATTTAGTGTCAGGCGATTTAGCCTTGACATCTGGCAGCATACAACTGAATGGGCATGACGTCACAGGCTGGCATGCTGAGAAAATTTCAAGACAAGGTTTAGGTCGCAGCTTTCAAAAAACCAATGTATTTTTACCGCTTACAGTCTGGGACAACGTGCGTCTAGCTGCTCAATCACGCGACGTGCAGCAGCCTTGGAATCCGCTTTTATGGTTTAAAAGCACGAAAAATGCTGTGAAACTAATAGCTACTGAGGCAATAAATACGCCAGCTACATCGATAATTTCACTTTGCAAGCTTGAAAATCGT
>JAYUJX010000237.1:0-6216 GCA_043764955.1 Polaromonas sp. | reverse complement strand
GTATTTGCGAACACTGACGCTTGATCCAGCTTACCAGTTGAAATAAAAGAAGTGAGTTCATCATGAAAAGAAGAGATTTCCTGAATAATTTCAGCACGGTCACTGGCGCTGCGCTTTTATCTGCCCACGCACCAGGCTGGGCACAAGCTGTGGCGCAGCGTGCCAGCAGTGTGCAAGAGCGGATATTGATTTTGATTGAGCTCAAAGGTGGCAATGATGGCTTAAACACCGTCGTACCGTATGCAGACAGCGCGTATTACCAGTTACGCAACACCATTGGCATCAAAACCGACGAAGTCATCAAGCTCGACGATAAAGTCGGTCTACACCCAGACTTAAAAGCGATGCTGCCATTTTGGGAGAAAAACGAGCTGGCCATCGTGCAAGGCATGGGCTACCCAGAAGCCAATCTGTCGCATTTTAGGTCGATTGAGATTTGGGAGACCGCGTCAAAATCCAACGAATACCTTGTTGACGGCTGGGCTGCACGCGGGATGCAAGCGGGCTTGGCTGCAAAAGCAAAGTTCACAGCCGAAGGGGTCTTGATCGGCATGAATGATTTCGGCCCCTTGGCGGGTGCGAAAGCTGTCTCCTTGAATGACCCCGTAGCTTTTGTGAACCAATCACGCTTGGCACATGCCAATGAGCTAGCTGGTTCAACCAGTAATCCCGCATTGCGTTATTTACTGAAAGTTGAAAATGAAATTTCACAAACGGCTGAAGGTTTGAAGGGGGACAAGTACACGTTTAACACTGTGTTTCCCACAGGGCAGTTTGGCAATGGCGTGGCTGCTGCCGCGCAGATTGTTGCGTCGCAGCGGCGCGATAAAGCTGGTGGCGTGCCCGTCATGTGCCTAACTTTGGGCAGCTTTGACACCCACCAAAACCAAGTTGGTACGCACGCTGGCTTATTGAAGCAACTTGCGGAAGGCATGGCGGCATTGAAGAGCGCTTTGACCGAACTGGGTGCATGGGATAGAACGTTGGTGATGACGTTTTCTGAATTTGGCCGCCGAGCCAAGCAAAACAGCTCGGGTGGTACAGACCACGGCACCGCCGCGCCGCATTTCATCGCTGGCGGCGCTGTCCGTGGCGGTTTGTATGGCAAAGCACCAGACTTAAACCGCTTAGACGCTAATCAAAATGTGCTTTATACAATTGATTTCCGACAAATCTACACCAGCGTGGCGCAGCAGTGGTGGGGCGTGAACGCTGAGTCAGTGGTGCGGGGCAAGTTTGACGCTTTACCTTTTCTAAGAGCTTGACGATATAGTTTTAGGCTGCATATCGAAGGGCTGTGATGCTTTATTTTTTTGATGCTTAGGATGCAAATTAGCAAGTCTGGGTACAAGTAGTTTGAAGACACTACCTCGCCCGATACGTGAGTGAATGGTCAGGCGATGTCCCTCAATATGTGTGGCCAGACGTTTGGCAAGCGGCAGACCCAAACCAAATCCTTCATCTGCACTTGAATGCTCGCCCACTTTGTAAAATTCGTCAAAAATATGCTCGTGGTGACATGCTGCAATACCGATACCAGTGTCCCAAACCTCAAAGCTGATGCCATCGCTCAATTTACGTACGCATAACAGGATTCCGCCCGTTTGCGTATATTTGATGGCATTTGCTATGAGACTACTCAAAACGCCTTTGAGTAAAACCGAGTCAATCATCAGATGAGCAGATACTGGTTTGACACGAAAAGACAGGTTTTTTGACATCGCAAGTGGTTTGAAAATCAACGCCAATTCGTTGACCAATGTTGTCAGGTTGATATTCTCTATCGTCACCGGAATTTGATTTGATTTAACTTTTTCATACTCAAACAAAGATTCAAACAGCTTATTGATGGCAAGACATGACGCAGTGATTTTGGGGATTAAATCAGCTGCTTTTTCAGGGGCCTCATTCAAAAAAGATGAGTACATATTCAATGCATAAACAGGCTGTCTGATATCGTGCGCAGCGCTTGAGAAGAATCGTTTGATGGTGTCGTTTGCAATCAGTGCAGATTTTTTTTCCAACGCCAAATCGATTGTTTCTTGGCGTAACTCCTGTATCAACTGGGAATTACGAAATTGCAGCTTCAAATCACGACAAAAGGCCCTGTAAAGATGGCTGTTAAAAAGGAAAGCAAAGTACCACGCAAACAGCATTGCCAGCAAGTAACCATAATCCATTGCGGAAGCACCGAAACGATTTATCGCGCCTAAGTAGAAAATGCTGCTTAGCCAAAGTCCACCAAACATCCCATTGACAAACAATTTTGCGGTTTTTTGATGCCTACATAAGTCGAGAACCGTCAACAAGACATTAAACGAAAGTGCGATTGCAATCATGAATTGTTTCTGAGATGATATAGAAGAGAAAAATACCAGCCCAATCATCGCCCAGCCCAAACCCATTAAAAACCATGCGGATCCCAAACGCTCTACGTTGATTTTTCTCTTCTTTGGGTTGTTTGCGAAGGTCGAACTTGCATAGTCGATTTTGAGATGAATGACATAACTAAATAAAAACAACATCCATATCATCCATAGCAAAATCCATGCGGGGTTTACGGATCCGAATGCTAGAGCCGCTATAAATGCATAGGATGGGATGACAGCGTAGCTCCAAATTTTCGATCTAAGCATGACTCGTCGCGTGGACTCGCTGTCAATCCATTCTGATTCAGATTGGGATATGCCTGCTTCAGGGTATTTTGAATTCATTCGGGTGCAATGTAATGTTTTTAAGAATGTGAAAAAGCAAGCTTATAGTCATCATTACGGGGAGGTTTCACTTTATACAGTCATGAACTCAGATACTGTAATGCATCGATGATTCGATGATTTGAGATTTTTGTGGCTCCAAGTAAGTGTCGATAGGTAGAAGCAATTTAAAAACGCTACCATGTCCCATCAAGGAGTTAACTCTAATTTTTGCGTTTTCCATACGCTGAACCAACTCTTTTACGATGGCTAAACCCAGGCCAAGGTTGTTGGTTTTTTTGCCGGTTGAGTTAATTTTATAAAACTCCAAGAAAATTTTATCTTGTGCAGCTTTTTCTATTCCTGCTCCCGTATCCCAAATTTCAAAACTCAAATACTCACCTGATTTTCTGGCCGCCACAAGTATCCGTCCCGACGGCGTATAGGTGATGGCATTGGCTATCAGATTGCTCAAAATGCGAATGAAGTAAAGTGGAATTGTATTGACATCGCCATCCAGTGGCTTAAAGCTGATGTCCAAATTTTTAGATGCTGCTATGGGCTCGAAATGCAGGGCTAAATTTTTGAATGTATCTGAGATGTTGACTGTGGTTTGCTCTAATTTAACGTCACTCAAATGCTTTTGTTGAAAGTCAAATAGTTCATTGAACATGGCATTGATCGACATACAAGACTGTGAAATTTTGGGGAGCAACACAGCCATTTGAGTCGGATCATCATTCAACATATCAGAGTAAAGCTCCATGGCATAGACGGGCTGACGTAAATCGTGCGCAGCTGCGGAGTAAAACTGTTGAATCACAGCATTCGCAGCCGTGAGAGCCTCTTGCTCTGCACGAAGTTTATTGTGGCTTAGCTCCAACGACTCGATAAGCTGCAGATTGGCATAATCGGATTCGCATGTTTGCTTAAAAATTTTATTTAGACGCCCGCCAATCAAAATGACCATAAATGCAGTCAGTCCGAAATAAAAACTAAGGCCGAAAAATGAAACCGCGGGTAAGTCAAAAAAAATCAGGCGAGCAAAAGCAACGACCAAAGGCATGCTTAACATCAAGCCAGAGACTTGGTTCATGAGTGCTTTATTGGCACAATTTCGCGTGAGAAATAGATAAACTGTAGTACTTAGTACGGTGTAAGCGAGCACTTTGGGTATGTCCGCAAGCCATATTTGCGCCAAAATACTTGAGCCACCCCAAAGAATGGCATTTGCTTGCCATATTCTTTTGTACAGGTTCACTTTGCGCGTCATCTGCTCGGTCATAAACAGCTGTTTGGCGGATATCAGCTGTGAAAACTCAAAACTTAGTCTATTGATACCATAGTTGGCAAAAAGAGATAGTGTGATCCAAGCTATAACCCAGTATATCGGCACGCTTATGCTTAATATCAGCGCCAGCAGCACCCTTAGCGAGACAGAGACCCATATCGGCCTTGGTGCTAACAATGCTGTGTAACCTGCAACTTCAAAAAAATTCTCTTTAGAGGGAAGCGCAGATTTTCTAAAAACTTCAAAATCGTAAGTCTTAGCGTTCGATAAGTCGTTGTTTTGCATAAAAAATGAAGCCTGTTTTCTTTTGCAAAAAATAATTAAATGCTACAGATTAAATTTTAGGAAAAAACCGGTATGAGTTGCATCAGTTTGTGAGGTTTGTTGGCTTTTTGTAAGCGTGTTACCATTTTTATGGCTTGTCTGCACGGATAAACAGATTGCCTATTTAAATACTGATTAGTTTTATAAACTATAGTAGTACTGTCAAACTATCTTCAGTCTAGGGCACCAATGTTTCAAGGCGATCATTCGCAGTCAGGTCAGATGGTGATCTATAACTATAGGCAATGCTTGCAAGCTGTCAAACCTCGAGCGAATGTAAGGGTGAGCATAGGGTCTAATCGGCAACTCAAAACGAAAAACACTTCCCACACCCAAACGTGATTTCACCGAAACTCGTGAGCCTTCTGCTTAGGCAGACAAGCAATTGATCGGTTTGTAAATAGCCAGGTATTGCATTTGTACGAAACTCTGATTTTTTGCGGCGGGCTAAAGGTTTAAATTGATGTTCGAGATACTCAATTACCTCATCAATATCAACAGTTTCGTGCGCTACTTGCACATGACCCGCATTGATTTGCTCAAATTCAAACAAGGAATCAAACAATTTATGAATGTAATCACAAGAAGCCGTTATTTTTGGCAACAAGGTGGGAAGTTGAGATAAATCAGCTGCACCCATTTCTGCGTATAGTTTCAGTGCATAGACAGGTTGCCTGATATCGTGAGCTGAGCTGAGCTAGAGTAGAAGCGTTGAGTCACTTCGTTTGCATTTGTTGCCACTTGTTTTTCGTGCGCAAGCTGTTCGGATTTTAAATTTAGCGTCCTGATCAAGCTGTTGTTGCGAAATTGGAGAAACAGATTTCGCTGAAATGTGTTGTACATGCGTTGGTTAAAAACGTACAGAACTAACCAAATAACAACCAGTGAAAGCAAGTGAATGTATTGGAGCAGCGGCCCTTGTAACTGCCAGATGTGAAAAATGTACCAAACAGCGCCGAAGACTTGCGTCCCCATCAACAGGTTGACGAATTGGCTAGAAATACCACGGTGGGCATGGAAATTATGTACTGCGGCAAAACCGACAAAGGTCAAAACAGTTGCGCCCATGTATTGGTTTTCAATCGGAATATTGGTGAAGAATAACCAGCCAGAGACGCCCTAGGTGAAAGCGCTTAGTGTCCATGCCAGCTCATTGCGCTTAACCAATAGAATTTGATCCGCAAGAGATGAGTTCAAGAAATGCTGATTGAACACCGTTTTAATGTGGTGCCGAAACATGACCGTTACCACCGACACGAGTAGCCAAAACCCTATCAGCACTTGATTAGTATGATCATACAGCTGTATAGCCATAGCTGCCATGGTTCCAAACGAAAACCACGTCATACTCAAACGCTGTCTCATCAACAAACGCAGCGACTCGCTTTCAATCCAATCGCTTTCCGACAATTCTGTTTTTAGATCAAAGTCTTGCATTTTTTTAGTTTAGAGACGACAGAATCATGATGAAAATGTTTGATTTACTTGGCTTTTAAAAAATTAATACATATTGCCCTAAAAATTACTAATTTGGTGTGCAATTACAGGTCTAGCTGAACTTTAATCTTTCTCATCTTAGGTATGACAAGACATCTTAGAGCGCTTAGCCCGTTAAAATTCTAGGGTAATTCCTATTCCAGCACTTGCCATCCTCTCAACACAGGCACACATTTTGAACTTGCACATCAGCACCATCGAGGGCGGCAACGCACTCAGCCCGTTTCGTATCAACCAACTGCTGCCGCGTTTGCAGGCCGTTAGCGACAAAATCAGCCATGTTTCAGCGCGTTTTGTTCATTTGCTAGCCACTGAATCCGCTCTAAACGTCGCCCTGAGTTCAAAGCTGCAATCCCTGCTGACTTACGGCGAGGCTGCTGAACAAGTTGATAAAGCCGCGAATGTCGTCCA